>JANYLL010000053.1 GCA_025357895.1 Ignavibacteriota bacterium | reverse complement strand
TATGCATTTGTCACTACTTCGTCCGGCAAGTAATGCGCAACGGCAGTGATAGCAGCACGCTTTAATGTCGTGAGTTTTTCCATTAATTAATAATTTTCTCCTGCACTTTTTCAAATGCTTTCGCGATCGTTGCTACCATATCTTTTTTAACCATCTCTTCTGCGCGTAAAAGCATTGTTCTAATTGCACGGGGAGTTGAGCTGCCATGTCCAATAATCACAACACCATTCACGCCAAGGAGTGGAACTCCGCCATATTCCTGATAATCAAAATCTTTTAATGATGATCGTAGGACTGACGCAGTGATACCTGCCTTGATCTTATGAACAAAACTTTTCTCGGAATATTTTTTTATTCGTGTTCTTAATGAAGGTAGAACACTTTCTGCGAATTTAAGGATCACATTACCTGTGTATCCATCACAGAGAATGACATCGCATTTGCCATTTAAAATGTCTCTGCCTTCGACGTTGCCAATGAAATTAATATCCGTTGCTTCGAGAAGTTTAGCAGCTTCAAGAACCAGTTCGTTGCCTTTTGATTTTTCTTCACCGACAGAAAGTAATGCAACAGTAGGATTTGTAATTCCAAAAATATTTTTGGCATAGATCGAACCCATGATACCATATTCTTTCAACCAATGAGGTTTTGCATCCACAGTCGCTCCTACATCGAATACTAATGTAAATCCGCCCGCGCTTCTGGGAAATTGCGAGCCGATCATCGGGCGGCTTACTCCAAAAATTCTGCCAAGTTCGAGTGTTCCACCGCTCATCACTGCTCCGGTATTTCCTGCACTAACAAAAGCATCAGCTTGCTTTTGCTTAACTGCTTGAAGTCCGACTACAATAGAAGAATTTCTTTTTTCTCTTATTGCATGAACAGGCTCATCGCCCATTTCGATGACTTCTTGTGCATCAACAACTTCGATACTTTCTGTTGGAAAATCTTGTTGATATTTTATCTCCGCATTGAGTGATTCTTTTTTTCCAACTAAAAGAACCTTGAATCTGCCCTTCGATTCCTTTACTACTTCAATTGCGCCCGCAACTTCATTATGCGGAGAGAAATCCGCACCCATGGTATCAAGAGCAATCGTGATCATTATAAATATAATCCGTATAAGACTACAACAAAGCCGTTCATCTTATTAAAGAAGAACGGCTTAATAAACTCCATAAATGTTTTATGCTAACGCCTTTGGGGCGAACATCGTCCTGCCGTTATAAAAACCGCAGCTTGGGCATGCACGATGAAGGAGCTTCATTGCTCCGCAGTTCTTGCACTCACCGAAAGACGGCTTTGCAGCTTTATAATGCGTCCGGCGTTTGTCGCGGCGCGTACGTGAGTTGCGATGGGTTGGATTTGGCATTGTTTCTTACTTTTCTTAAAATTAGCCCTGTGAAACACCGCCCGGCGCCCCAGAGTTCATTTCTTCTTCACGTAATTTCTCTAAAAGCCCTCCGAGCGATGCCAAACGCTCATCTATCAACATATCCTTACCGCCAAGATCAACGCCTTTGCAATCCGGACTATGCAGATTTTTCATTGGAATTGCAAGAATTATTGCATCCCGAATATCTTCTGTAAAATCTATTTCATTCGTTTGCGGCTCAAAAATATGAATATTATCATCCTCTTCAGCATCGCTTGCAAGTAGAGGCGGTACATAGAGAAGGTCAATAACAGGGGTAAGTGTTTTTTCGAATTCTATCCCACATCTGTCGCAATCAAATGTACCTGTAGCTTGTAGCAGTAAATGGAGTGCAAGCCGATCACTTACAACGATCTCACCTTTAGCATGAATATCTCCATAAAACCTCGGAAGATCAAGTTGGGAAGAAGGCACAGAAATCTCGACAGGATGTGAACCGAAACCTAACCCACGGATTTTTAGCGTAAAAAGATGAGCAAACTTTTCCATTGAAACATTCAACGGAGATTAGCGGATGCGAGTTTCAATAAGTTCAGACTTACAGAAAACGGAATCACGAAAATCTTTGCATATTTCAAGGAAAGCTCCGATATCTCTGGCATAATATCTATTAACTCTAGAGCCATTTTGATATTGCAACTCCACCGGATTCTGTAAGCCTTTAACCTTAGATGTGTAAGAAACCAAAAAAACATCTTTGAATTTATTATCGGTTTCTGAATAATAATCCTCAACCTTAGCATTGATTTGCACACGAGCACCATTAGCCGTCAGATAATTATCGGCGGCAACCCAAGTTGCTCCTACACGAAGCGTATCACGAAGACGAATCTGCCTGCCGGTCATTGGATCTTTTGAATTACCCGCATATACTTCCACCAACGAATCGGAAATATACGCATCAAAAAGTATTGAATTTCTACCTAATGTATCGGGATTCTTTACTTGCCAGATAGGAGAATAACCTTCAGATGAAATTGATGAACTTGGATCTTTATATTCAAAGAAATATATTGTGTCTTGGTGCGGAAATAGATTAATAGCACGCCACAAATTGGTCTGATGGATATTTTGAGGAATATAAAAAGAATGCAAATCAGTTACCCTCGGCGCCACATTTACATTTTCAGTGGGAGTAGGTACACAGCTGACAAAACATAGTAACCTAAGAAAAATAGAAAGGACACAATATATCGCGCCTCTAATGTATTTATTCTTTCCTCGAAACTTTAAAAACGCCATACCATTTCTATTGCTGGTCCGATAAAACCTGTTGATTCTTTTTCCTGAAGCGAGCCGATGAGCAATGGATGCGCTCCGGCGAAAGAATTTTGTGCATTGCGTATCGATGAGCGAATATCATGCGTGTATATCATTCCTTCCACGCCAAGATTCATACTAAAGTTATCATTCACAGTAAGGTTAGTAAAAAATCCTGCGCGAGGAACGGTACTTCCCTTAAGGTCACTGATGAATCCTGCTGTAAGTTCAAATGGAGCACTAAACATATTGAACTTTGCCCCTACTTCAGCACCAACCATATACTTATATTGCAGAACAGAACTGAGTTGTAATAAGGGTATACCATCATTATTAAATCCAGGCTTCGCAACAATCGCCTGAGTTTCGTATGGCATGAAACTACCAATGGAAATTTTAGCTACGAATAAATCAGAAATGTCATAAGATGCACGCGCCTCAATTAAAGAACCTGTCAGTGCTTGTGAATTTCCAGGAGCTTTACCCTCACCGGCACGGAACGAGAATGTTAATCTTTCTAAAAAAGAGCGATCAGAATGTTCGTTATGATTTACAGGATCGAAGGGATTATTTGCCGTTCCATGTACGTCTTCAATTGAGGATATAGCAATGGGAATTTTAGAATCGACCGTCGAGATACCTATTACTTTCTCAGAATTAGTAGAGACATTTTCCGCAACATCATTAACGTCATTGCTGACGATCAGTTCGGTTATAGGAATAAAGTTTGCCTCAACTTTATTATTCAGCATTGAATTTCCGACACCGGCTCCTGATTGGTCTCTCAATATACCGGAATTACTAGTAGTTCTTAAGTTTTTAGCTGACTGTTGGTCCGGAAAAGAAACGATTGGCGATTGTAAGGAAGAAGAAGCTGCAACGGGAGTACTAAGGGCACCTCTAAATACATTTGATATATTAGCTGCAAACTTATCCTGACGAGCCTCTGGCATAAGCATATATAGAACACCGGCTCCCAAGAGAAATGAGACAATGGAAGCAATAGCCAGTATCCTGCGAAAATGAGTCGCGCTCTTTGCTGCAACGATCTTTTCTGCAGATTTGCCAAGATTTTTTTCAAGCGAAGCAATAAGGGTTTCCTTCTGATTTAATTCAGAGGGAATATGGGGACCGGCATAGCCATTTGCAGCAAGCGTCGTAAAAAGCGAAGTAGTTACCATCTTTGGAACAGAGACATATTGCCTGCGCGCAAGCGAAGCAGTAAGTTCACGCACCTGAAGATGCTGCTTGAGCAAATTCCGGCGTTCCGGAGATACAGCAAGACGGTGAAGCAGTTCTTCTTCATCTGAAGCTCCTAAGTTGCCGTCTAAAAAATCTAATATTCGTTCTTCTGTCATAATCGTCTCCTAAAAAATCTACAATTCTTATATATCAATAACGTTATCATGCCCTTCGTTACTATCCAAAAAAGATTTATCAATACCCAATGCTTCGATCATCTTTTGTCTGACAATTTTCCGAGCTCTGAAAAGCCGTACTTTCGCATTCGGCTTTGCAATATTGAGTGTTTCTGTAATTTGATCCATATTCATTCTTTCAAATTCTGAAAGAATGTATATTTCCTTTAGCGAGATCGGCAAACCCTCAACTACACTGCGTAGCAAAGCCAGTATTTCTTCTGCGCTCCTATCATCACTTAAGATATCCTGAGCTTTTGTCGATGCATAATTATAAAGAAATTTATCATCATCAAACTCATTAAATGAAGTAACTCGGTTTGGTTTACGAATCAGTCCCATCGCATAATTATGGGCGATCCGGAAAACCCAGCCTGTAAAAGATCCGGCATCTCGAACTTCAAACCGCATTCTTCCGTGATATACACGAATCCAGGTTTCCTGAAAAACATCTTCTATACTATTGCGCTCAGGTCCCGAACCGATAAGAAGTCTGAGATAAGAATAAAGCCTGTCCGCATACCGAAAATAGAGTAGAGTATATGCAGTATCATCGCCTTCGCGGAAGGTGACCCAAAGTTCTTCGTCTGAAAGGGTCACGCCTTTATTTAGCGTCTTTCCTTGTGACATTCAAAACTGCATTGTTAACTAATCTGTGCTTCTTTATAAAGAAAACGCTTTCGAGGTACTAAAGTTACAAATAACCCATCATATTTTTTTGACTTTTATTACAGCCTCTATTCCGCTTATTTCTATAGTCTTACCGCCTGTAATTAAAAATGATTTTACTTCAAAAGGGCTAAAATGGGATTGCCAGGAAGTGGAAAGGGCTTTTGAATTGAAAAAAACAAGTGATTCATCGCCGACGGTTTCGACTGCTCGAATGACAATACTATCGCTTTCGTACTGGCGTTTCATCACAGTAACGATGATATTTGGTGCACTTATTACAAGCGAGGTTGAGTTATTTTTCATTGAACCTTGGTGTGAACTTTCAACGTGTACAACCGGCGGCTGCAAGAATTCTATCGCTCTTTTTGGCATATCGGCGGCACGCCAATTTTTTTTGCCCATCACGATCTTTACTACAAATTCCTGCTCACCTTGATCAAGATAGCGCTTCTGCTCGGTAGTAGAAAGTATATGCGGAGGAGCATGATGTGCATATAAGGGAGATCTCGCTGAAGTCATATAAAAGAATTTCTCGTCAGATGAATAGCTCGATTTTGCATCATTTATAATCCCCACCCCTTTCGATGCATCTTGAATAAAAGCCCAGGAACCTCCCGGTACCTCATCTTTCGAAACAGCACGTTCGATCACTCCGTAAGGAATTTCATAAATAACTTTTGGATCTGAGCATCCATGAGCATACCGCAGTTTCAAGACGGAATTTGTTTTTCTCCAATCGATATAAACTCGTTGCTCAATCTGATCCGCACCTTCATAGAGAATAAAATCTTCCTCCATACGAGAATTACCATAAGTACTTTCTACCCGAACTCTGCCGCGAACAGGTCCTCGTTCCAGAACCGTGATCTTCTGAACTTTGAAGGGTCCCTTTGATTCATTAAAACCAGTGAGACCGTGTCCCCAAGTATCTGAGTCATCAGCAAAAACTTGCGCAGGGTAATACTGAATCAGGTTTATGCCAACTTCACCTTCAAAGACAACACCACATATTCCATTTGATAAAACATTCTCAGAAGCCTTGAGAAACGATTTGTTCTTTTTCTGCTCAGTATTCCGTTCAATCTTCAACTTTTTCCACCCAAAATTTGAAGTATCAGTTTGCGCAACAAAACGAACTCTATCTCCGCCAATCTTTCCGGATGGCTCATTTTTTTGTGCGAGAATTAAATTTCCTGCATCATCATTGAGTGAAATACTTTTTAACTGATCACCTTTTTCGCTTGCCTCCGGATGCCAAAGTTCAAACTCAATCGGAAAGCTTACGTTCCAGGGATGCGGATTGAAGATGAGCAATGATTCAATTGATTCGCTTGTATCAATATTATTAGAAAGAATTTGAATTGCATTTCTTTCCTGGCGCGAAGCGATTGCAAGCGATTCATTATAGAACGCAATTGCCTCATCACATGCTTCTTTAATAGCTACTCCGCCGAGAATATCATGGAAATTATTGAGGAGAAGATTTTTCCAAGCTTGATCGAAATTCTCCCATTTTGCAGAATAGTCTGGTACGTGCGATTCGGTTAATATACAAAATTTTTCGGCACGAAGTAAATTATTCTCTACTCGGCGATTCAGCTTTTTGATCTGCGAGTGGGCGCTATAGCACCCAATTGCATGGGGCTGCATTTCATCAGTAATAACAGGCAACTCAATGTAATGTTTTTCAATTTTATCAAAGAAATTATCAACCGAGGCAAAATTAATTTTAAACTCTCTATTCGATTTTTGTTCGGCGATTATCTGCCCGATCTGTTCTTTTGTGGGACCACCGCCGTGATTGCCTACTCCATAGAAAAGCATCCACGGATGATTTGGATTATAGGTCGGATTGGATGATAGCTGCTGCAACTTCTCACCAACAGAGTTCTTGAAGTTCGAATAATGCAACGGTAATCTGTAAGCAATAACTTCATCGCCGCTTAACGCGCGCCAATTAAAAAGTGAGTTGGCTAATTTCTTTTCATGTTCTTCAGGGCGCATAAAGACGTATCGATTCATCCCACAATGTAAAAGCAATTGCGGTAAGTTTACATTATGTCCGAATGAATCAATATTGAATCCGGTCTTGCAGGTTATGCCGAATAGTGACTGGAAATATTTTTGTCCGTATAATCCCTGCCTGATAAATGCCTCGCCCCCAGGAATATTACAATCCGATTCAACCCACCAACCTCCGATCAATGACCATTTCCCTGCTTTGACTGCTTCCTGAATCCTTGAGAAAAGTGCACGATCGGTTTGTTCGACAAATTCATAATACGCTGCACTAGAAGCTGTGAAAATAAGATCAGGGGTTTCATCCATCCTATCAAGTGCTGAGCGACACGTTGCCAGAAATGCCTCAAAGCCTTCTTCGAGCCGCCACATCCAGGCAGGGTCAAGATGGGCATTGCCGATCATAAACAAGTCGTTAGTCATTAGTTGTTAGTCTTTAACTTTTTTAGATGTCATTCTGAACGAAGCGATGCACAGTGAAGAATCCCCTGAGGTTTAGAGAGAATTTCTCTATATACCACAGGGGATTCCTTCCTACTGTCGGAATGACATATTGAGTGCACCTTTTATTCCTATAACATCAGCAGCACATTGATTTCCGAAATATATCGAATCCCGAATATTTTCTCCTTTAATTTGAGCGTTAATGAATCCAGCATTGAAGGCATCACCTGCAGCGGTGGCATCAACAACTTTTACCTCCTTAATTGCCGGTACTCGAATGGTCGTATTGCCATTCCATGCAAGCACATCATAGCCTCCTTGTTTATAAATAATCATATTATAACCAAACTCTTGATACTGTTTCATTGCCTCTTCGGCAGTTCTTACTCCAAAAATATTTTCATCGTCACTCTTGGATACGAAGAGAACATCAACAAAAGAAGAAGCCGATTCGATAAAAGTATTTAGCTTGCCGATATCATCCCAAAGTCCTTTGCGGAAGTTTGTATCGAAAGTAATGATGGTTTTACCGTGAAGTTTTTTCAATAAAGAAATTAAGATTTCTCTCTCATATACTATTGCAAGAGCTATAGCAGAGAAATGAAAATACTTTGATGAAGCAATGTAATCTTCCAATTTCTTTATATCTATCGTTTGCAATGTCTCTCTCGCCGCCGAGTCACTTCTCCAAAATGAATAATGCGGATCGCCTGATTCATTCGTTGAGATCAGATACAGCCCGTTCGTTTTTGTCTTTGAAAGTGAAGTGCATGATCTGTCCATTCCTTCCCTATCCATTACTTCAATAATATTCTTAGTCAGATTATCGCTGCCGAAAGTAGAAATGAAACCCGTCTTCAGTCCCAACCGCGAAGCATAGAAAAGCGAATTAAACACATCACCGGCAACAGACTGCCTATAGATATGGGGCGCCTCCTCGAATAGCTCAATAAGGCATTCGCCGATTCCGATGAGATCAAATTGCTTATCCATGTGAATGCAAAATTAAGGAGAACATGATTGGCGCCAAATTATTACCTTATTTTATGAGAATCAAATGTAATTCATTGGTGTATATTTGTGATATGAAATACCCTATCATTGTTATTACTGTCGCTTGTCTGCTATCCTCAGGAGCCTATTCCCAAATTTTGAATGGTGGATTTGAGGGTTAGACGAATGGTACCCCGGATCATTGGTTTATAGGGACGCTCGGTTCGATTAAGGCAGACTCAGATGCACACTCAGGCAAATTTAGCTTTCATTACTCGTTCAATGGCGAGCAAGGTATGAATTATTTCTTAGAAAACTTTGATGTATCCCATAATATCCGCTCAAATATTCCCCATGCAGCAAAAAGGCTCTCCTTTTGGTATAAAGCTTCCATTCATATAGCTACTACCAAAATTTCTTCTGTAGTTTTATTTTATCAATATAGCATAACTGATACAAACAATAAACCTACGGGATATAGCAATATATTATCTCTTGACAATTCAATCGTATGGAGAAAAACAGCTTTTAATGTGTTTCCGACGGATTCCACAACCGACAAGTTTAATAATATTGAATTAACCTTTCTGTTCTACCAAAATGGTCCGGGACAAGCAAACGAAGATTTTTATCTCGATGACATTCAATTCGAAAATGACATAAGCACTGTATCTGTATCTATCAAACCAAACAGTTTAGCGCTGAATGTTCTCCCAAATCCAATAGCCGATCATGCCCACCTTTACTATGATCACTTAGTAAATTCAACCGTCTCGTCCTCCATCTTCGATCTCACAGGACGCGAAGTTATGAAACTACCATCAGTTCATTCAGCAAGTGGCGACGGCTCGATTCCCTTCGATTGTGACGGACTGCCGAATGGATTATACTATCTCCGGTTCGACGCTGGAGGAACTGTGAGGATGCGAAAGATTATTGTGCAGCATTAATTGTCTGAACCTTGATTTTAAGAGATTTTTGGGATTAAGAAAGATTGGGAAATTTTCATCTCAAAAATCTTTTAATCTCATGTATCATGGTTCAGACAATAAAAAAGGGCACGCGCAGCGTGCCCCCTACATTCATCATTCCGCCTTCATCATTGTCTTACGCTGCTACCATCATCTTCTCGGCTGCTTTTTTGAAGACTGGCACGAGATCGAGCTTTTCCCATGAGAATTCATCTCTTCCGAAATGTCCGTAGGCTGCTGTTGCCTGATAGATCGGACGCTTCAGATCAAGGCGGGTGATAATTCCGCGCGGAGTGAGATCAACATTATCTTTAATGATCTGCTCAAGATCTTCATCAGCAATTTTTCCTGTACCATGAGTTGTAACGTTGATCGAAACAGGTTTTGCAACTCCGATAGCATAAGCAACCTGAACGGTGCATTCATCGGCAAGTTCTGCTGCAACAATATTTTTTGCAACGTGACGAGCTGCGTAAGCAGCCGAGCGATCAACCTTCGACGGATCTTTTCCGGAAAATGCGCCGCCGCCATGCGGAGCTTTTCCGCCATACGTATCAACAATGATCTTGCGTCCGGTCAAGCCTGTATCACCATGAGGTCCGCCGATCTCAAAATTCCCTGTTGGATTGACGTGAATAATAATATTATCGCCCATTAAATTAGATGGGATCACTTCATTAATAACATGTTTGATAACGTCAGCTTTAATTGTTTCCTGTTTCACGTCAGGATCATGCTGAGTCGAAACGACAATCGTATGTACGCGCTTGACTTCGTGTCCGTCATATTCAACAGTTACTTGTGATTTAGAATCCGGACGAAGATACGGCATTTTAGCATTTTCATTCTTGCGGATATCAGCAAGGCGCTTAACAAGGCGATGAGAAAAAACAAGAGATGCCGGCATATACTCAGGCGTTTCGTTCGTTGCATATCCGAACATCATACCCTGATCACCTGCACCGCCGGTATCTACACCCATTGCGATATCAGGTGACTGCGAGTGAATTGCATTCAACACGCCGCAGGAATTTCCGTCGAACATATACTCAGCTTTTGTATAGCCGATACGATTGATCACACTTCGTGCAATCGTTTGAATATCAATGTAGGCTTTCGTCGTGATCTCGCCGCCGACAACAGCCAAGCCTGTTGTAACAAATGTTTCGCAGGCGACGCGCGAATCAGGATCTTGTGCTAAAATCGCATCAAGTACTGCATCGGAAATTTGATCGGCTACTTTATCGGGATGTCCTTCAGAGACGGATTCGGATGTGAATAGGTATGACATTTACGAATGTAAAATTAAAAATATAAAATGTAAAGTAAAAAATTCAGAGTAACAATCCTCAAGAGATTGCTTCGTCCTCGCTGCGCTACTTCTCGCAATGACATTAAAAAAAACTTTACTGAAAATCGACTTCGGATGAATCACCGGCATTCACACGTTTGAAACCGCCTTTAACTACGCCGTTATTTCCAACGATCGAATTGTCTAAGAGAACACCACTGACAGCAGATTCGTCTCCGATAATGCTATTGCGAATGATCGAATCTGTTACGCGCGCTCCTTCGCCGATGGTTGCATAAGGACCGATAATGGAATTTGCGATCTCAGCATTCGCGCCGATATATACCGGCGGAATAGTTACAACGCCATGGATCTCGCGCACTTTCGATTTCTTCTCAAGCAAATGGCGATTTGTACTTAGCAGAGTTTCGGGTTTACCGCAATCATACCAAGCATCCACCGTAAAGGTCGTAAACTTCTCGCCTTTTTGGATCATCATTTGCAAGGCATCAGTTAGCTGATACTCACCTTTTGTTCGTTTATCACCTGCAACAATAGCATTCAAAGATTCAAGTAAAATTTCAGGATGCTTAATAAAATAAAGACCGACGACGGCAAGATTTGTTGTGGGATTATCGGGCTTCTCAACGAGACGTGAAATAAACCTGCCTGATAATTCTGCAACTCCGAATCGGCGGGGATCATCAACGACCTTTACTCCAAGCGAGTTAACATCGGATGCAAATACGGATTTCAGATCAACATCAA
>JANYLL010000429.1 GCA_025357895.1 Ignavibacteriota bacterium | reverse complement strand
CGTCGATGGTTTGCTGCCGTACTCTCTGCGCCAGGCATACACAAGATGAGCCGATATACCCAAGTCTCTCGCTACCTGAGATGCCGGAGTTCCACCTTCCACTAATGATACGGCCTTCTCTTTAAATGATATGTCGTATTTTACGTGTGACATTGTCTATCTGATTGTGCTCAAACAACCAAATCAACTGTCTATTAATTTAGGGTAGGTCCAACATTTGAGATGCCCTCAATGTGGACACTGCTTGACTGCCAGCAAATCGCGAAGCAAGACTAAGAACCGATACGCCTACTATCATTGCCAGAAACCTTGCAAGAACCGAGTTCGAATTGAGACGGCTCATGCGAAGTTCTTAGGTGAGTTAGAAAAGATTATGATCCCTGCCGAGGTTCTTGAGCTATATAGGTTGATTGCCGTAGATACCTTCAAAGACAGTCAAGCGGATTACAAGAAAAGGAGAGCTGGAATCGAAGGACAATTAAATCGTCTTAAAGAGAATAGGTCACAGCTCGTCGAAAAATATTCAACTGGAAAGATCCCAGATGAGGATTTCCAAAATCTCATTTCGAAATACGATAATGATAAGTTCGAGTTCGAGTCTCAGCAAAAAGAATTGGAGCTTCCGGAGCAAGGATTTTCACAATACATTTTGGCAGGAATGTCTATTCTTGAGGACATACCAAGTACCTATTCTAGGGCACCTTTGGAGATAAAGAGAGAGATTATTAGTTCGATATACCCCAATAATCTTGAAATTGAAAACGGAAATTATCGAACTCCAATTCTTAATGAAGCTCTTGCTCTTATCGCAAGCAATTTCAATAAGATAGAAAAAGGAAAAAATCAGAAAGCAATTGCATCTGAGAATTTTTCCCATACGGTAGCGCGTACGGGAATCGAACCCGTGTACCCGCCTTGAGAGGGCGGTATCCTAGCCGCTAGATGAACGCGCCATTTGGGCAAGGATGAAGGATAAATTATGAAGGATGAATCTTTCATATCATATTCTCCATCTTGCTCGGGCGTTACTACACATTTTCACTTCCTGAGGTTCCATTTGCGTGAGGGAGCCTGATTATTTTGTATTTTTGTAGTCTAAACTTTCCATAATTAAATGAAATACAAATTTTTCTCTCGCAAAATAGTTATCAGTTTTCTTCTTTTACTTATTTGTCCGCTTTTTGTCAGCAGAAGTTTTGCTCAGCGGGATCCAGGTCTTATAAGCTCCAGGAATTATGTAGGTATCGAAGCGGGTGTAAACTATACATGGCTACCGGGGTCACAAAACTACTATTTTAGTTTTGTTTGGCCATTTTCTGACGGCGGTCAACAAGTACAGGCATTCCCTTACACTAATCCCGGCTCAGGAATTGGATTTCAAGCAGGGGGAACGCTCGATCTTTCTCTTACTGATTTTTTTGGATTGCAATTTAAGCTTCAGTATCGCCAGCATTCAACAAGTACGGTTGAAGATAGGGTAGATTCTACTACAGGTCCGGGTGGTACAAATCCAGGTACTGCTGATATTGAAAGAACATTGAGAACACGACTCGGATTTTTAGGAATTGATGCAGCTTTAAGGATGCAGTTTGTAAAAGAAGGTCTCTATGGTCTTATCGGATTCGGATATAGCGCTCTTCTTAGTGATAAAGTTGCCATTCATGGAAAAATCTTAAGTTCGACAAATAGTACAGAGTGGCTCTTTTTGCCTTCAGGTACTCAATCCGGAAGTACAGAATTCGATATCCCTCTTGCACCATCGAACAGCTATTTCAATACTTCGCAAATTGCTGCAAAACTTGGAATCGGAACATTTATTCCTCTTGGAAGTAATAATTGGGTTTTGACCCCTGAACTTCAGGTTGCGATACCTTTATCCGAATGGGTATCTAAATCATTTCATGATGAATATTCTGCTAACGGAGCTACCCCTCCGAAGATGTGGTACGCCACACTATCGATCGCTCTGAAATTCCCGTTCGGCGCGCTGAGCAGAGCGGATATGGAAACGACGTCTTATTCAACTTCATCATCAACTACAACTTCAGAGCAGGGTTATACACATCTCAAGGGCAAAGTGACCGATGCGAAATCCGGAAAACCAGTTCAGGCAAATGTGACCGTGACAGATCTTAATAGTAATGAAGTAGTTACCAATACGAAAACAGATGATGATGGTGAATATAATGTCCGCGTAAAAGCACCGGGAAGATATTCCGTAACTGCTGATGCCGATGGGTATCTTTTCGGCTCAACGCTTTATGAAGTAGATGCCGAGGGAAGAATATTGCGCGGTAATCATGATATAAAACTCGATCAGGCAAGCGGCAGAACGCGGCTTCTCGTGTTCTTTGATTTTGATAAATCCGAATTGCAGAGATCATCCTATCCTGAACTCGACCGTGTCGTACATCTCATGAAGGCAAATCCGAACATGGAAGTAGAGATCGCCGGGTATACTGATTCAAAAGGTACAGATGCTTATAATCATGATCTATCTCATCGCCGCGCCGATGCTGTCAAGGACTATTTGCTAAATCATGGAATCTCGATTAGCCGCATTACTACCAAAGGCTATGGTAAAGATAATCCGATTGCACCCAATGATACGGAAGATGGCAGAGCAGAAAACCGCAGAGTGGAATTTGTAGTGCTGCACAAATAAAAGCATGTCATTCTGAACGGAGCGAAGCGTAGTGAAGAATCCCGTGATGGTAAGTAAACTGCTTATCGATAAGGGATTCTTCGCTTTCCTCCCAATGACATAATAAATTATAATATTCTCTTTCCCATACTACTTGCGATCAGATCGGCAGCAAACTCTGCTCCTGCATTACGCGTATCGAGGATCGGGTTAACCTCAGCGATCTCAAATGAAGACATATAGCCTGTATCAGCAATCGCTTCCATGATAAGATGCGCTTCGCGATAGCTTAATCCGCCCGGTACGGGAGTGCCGACGCCGCTTGCAACGGTCGGGTCAACGGAATCGAGATCGAAGCTGACATGAAGATGATCTACTTTTGCACGCATCGATGAAAGCACTTTGGCAATGATGCGGTGAACGCCGTATTTATCCAGATCAGTCATCGTATGTACTTCTATCTTGAGTTTCTTCAGAAGTTTTCTTTCGCCTTCATCAATTGAGCGAAGTCCGATCATTGAAATTTGGTAGGGCTCAAGCGTCGTGAAGTCCCCCCCGACTTTCGTCAGTTCCGGCGCTCCGATTCCAAGCGACACGGCAACGGGCATGCCATGAATATTTCCGCTCGGAGATGTTTCAGGAGTATTAATATCGGCATGAGCATCGATCCAGATCACGCCGAATCTTTTTTTATGCTTTTTACAATGATTGGCGATTCCGGCAATGGTACCGATTGCCATGGAATGATCGCCGCCTAAGACGATGGGGAATTCATCGCGGTCAAGAGATGACTCTACTTCACGCGCCAGATCAGTGCAAGCAGAGGCGATCTCCGGTAAATACCGAAGTTTCGCATCCTGAACCTGAGCTACTTCAGGATTTTTAATATCAATATCGCCTGCATCGATGACATTATACCCAAGCGCCGAAAGTTTATCGCCGACTCCGGCAATGCGCAGCGCCGATGGTCCCATATCCACTCCCCGTCTGCCCGCTCCCAGATCCATCGGAAATCCGATGATGCGGACTGTCCAATCTTTATTCTCGCTCTTTTTCGCCTGTTTCATATTTCAATTTTTTTGCTGAAGCCTCTGTAATGTATTTATTTTCATTAACATAACATTTCGCACACGCATTCTTCTTTCTCCTTAAAAAACTTTCCTAATTTTGACTTTTGACTTTATACTTTTAACTTCCTTTTTCATCCTTCATCCTTAACCTTTATGGTGCCTATGATTTCTATAACCAATATACGGCAAAAAAAGTGAAATTTTTCTCTTAGTATCAGGAACTCTCGGGAACTTTAATAAAAAAATAA
>JANYLL010000426.1 GCA_025357895.1 Ignavibacteriota bacterium | reverse complement strand
GATTTCGTACTCTATGATATTCCGAGTTTATCGTATCTGGCGTATCATATTGGTGTGAGTGATATTGTGACAGTTGTGAAAAATGGAAAAATAATTAGCGGAAGTTTGTAAAATGAAAAATTTTATTTATGTCATTGTCATCTTCTTTTGGATTCTGAGTCTTTATTCGAAATCCAAAAAGAAGCAACAGCAAGCCGCAGAGCGGAAGAATATCGATGCGCTTAATAAGCGTGTTTCGCAGAGAACTGAAACTGAGCCGATAGTATCAGCTCCGAAGAAACGTACTCCTGAAGAAATACTGGGGCTTTTTCAAGCAAGGCAGAATCAGGCTCCGGTCGAAGCGGCAACGGATTACGAATTAGCGTATGCTTCAAATGATTATGCGGCAGATAAAAAGAAAATTCGGGAAGTCACTTCATACGAGCATGAACCCGTTTCGCATTTCAAAAAAAATTATGGCATGGTAAAGTCGCTCGGCACGGAGTCGGCAGAAGAGAAAGATGCGTATGATAAGGATGTTGCAATTATTCCGCGTCTTTCTTTAACAAATGGAGGCATCAAACAATATATTATTGCTTCAGAAATTTTAGGAAAGCCGAAAGCATTGAGGAGATAAATGTGTCATAGCGACGATGAAGCAAACCTCTGAGGTTTAGCTGTGAAATATCTAGGCACGATTAAATGAATTCTTCGTTAGCTTCGCTATACTCAGAATAACATACTACTTGAAGTATAAGATTTAAGAAAATCATTGGCACGCTCTATCAGATTCAGCACAAATTCAAAGGTCGAGGCTCTCGATGTGAAGGACTTCGATGTCTCCACATTTATCTTTGTCCTGCTCTTAACCATCGGTGGTTTTTTTGCCATTTATAGTGCTACGTATGCGGCACAAATGAATGACCGCTTTTCGCAACAGTTATATTTCGGCGCCATAGGAATTGCCATACTCATTGTCATGGCTTTGGTGCCTGTTCGTTGGTTTTCCGTGGCAGCCTACCCTATCTATGCACTTTCTCTCGGTCTTTTGATCTTTGTTCTTTTCAAAGGTGAAGTTGTCTATAATCAGAAAAATTGGATCGCACTTCCCGGCTCGCTGCACTTTCAACCTTCAGAGATCGCAAAACTTGGGACGATCATGGCGCTGGGCAAGTTTCTTTCCGGCGATAGAAATCTTACCCGCGTATTTGATTTTGTAGTTGTTTGTGGAATTGTCATTCTTCCTATTGCGCTGATCCTCCTTGAACCTGATCCCGGAAGTGCAATGATCTATGTTGGTCTACTTTTTATTATGCTATTGTGGGCAGGGACTGATCTTTTTTTTCTGTTGACGATGGTTGGTGCTGCGATAGTCGCTGTGCTCTCGCTTTTCGGAAAGATACCAATGCTCGTTTCTGTTCTGAGCCTTGGAGCGATGCTCTTTTTCTTTTTCAGAAAAAATCTTATCATTACTGCTCTAGCCTTCATGCTCCTGAGCGGCGCATCCTTTAGTGCGGATTTCATCTATAATCACATGCATCAGTATCAACGCGAGCGCATTGATCTCTTGCTAAATCCTGAGATGGATCCGCTTGGGGGCGGTTATAATATCATTCAGACAAAGATGGCGATCGGCAGCGGTGGATTGCTTGGCAAAGGATATTTGCAGGGGACGCAGACGCAATTGAAATTTGTGCCGAAGCAATGGACGGATTTTATCATGAGCGTACCTGCCGAAGAATTCGGATTTATCGGATCTGTTGTTATTCTCCTGCTTTATATTTTTCTGATCTACCGAAGTCTTGCCATAGCTGCATCGGTCCGAAGTAAATTCTCCAGCGTTGTTGCCATCGGCATTACCGGAATCTGGTTCTTACATGTGATGGTTAATATCGGAATGACGATAGGTCTGTTTCCCGTTGTTGGTATTCCGCTTCCCTTTATGAGTTATGGCGGTTCAGCCTTAATTACTAATTTGCTGATGGCAGGAATTCTCATGAATCTCTACCGGAATAGGCGCGTTATGTTCTGAGCAAGTTTTTTCGTTTATTGGTATACCTCGGAATGTGTAATGTTAGGTCATTGATATTTAATGAGTTATGTGGGGTTTTACTGTCGCACCGAATGATCCTGATGCATTATATTTTTACTGCCGGACCTGCCGGAGAAACTCACGGACTTTTTGGATATCTGAAGTTGCTATAATATTTTTGACTAAAATATTTAAAAGGGCGGATAGTATTCGTCCTTTTAAATTTCTGCCGAGAAATTTTCATGAATTAGGGGAGTATAAAACTTCGTATCTCCGAATGGATCGGGCTGAAACCCGTATA
>JANYLL010000359.1 GCA_025357895.1 Ignavibacteriota bacterium | reverse complement strand
AAGGCGGGCAGGTGCAACATTTGGGATCGTTAGTGTATCGGGTTCATTATTCGAAAAAAACTGTGTTGAAGTATTTCTCTTAATGATATTATCAACCGGATCTCCTGAAATATTCTTCGAAGAATTAACTTCAGATAACTTGACAATTGCAACTCCGACGGCAAGAGAAATAAGTACCATTAAAAAAATAAACCGCCCTCTGCCAAAGGGTTTTGGCGAAGGCATACCCGGCATCTCCTGAAATCTTTGCTCACTCCATTTTTTCTTAAGGCGTTGAATATTTTCTGCCGTGAGCACATCCTGCATTTCCAACACCCGGCGATAATCATCACGCGTATCTTTTTCGAAGAGGACTTCTTTCGCCCGGTTGAGATCCTGCATCATGCGCTGAGCATTCTCATTGCCATTATTGGCATCGGGATGCCATCGTTTTGCCAAGCGGCGATAAGCTTCTTTAATTGTCTGCTCGGAGGAGTAGCGCGGAATGCCGAGGATGGAGTAATAGTCTTTCACGTACTCAGATCAAATCATAAGGCATAATTCAGACTTATGAAAAAATTATCCTGCCTTCGCAACTGCAAGCCGTGCGCTGGCTGCATCAAGCTCTGCATGATAGATATCCGTCGTGTAGCCTTCTTCATGATCGGCATAGCGCTGCCTGAGTGTGACGATATGTCGCTCAAGATCAGCAATATTAATATGGCTCGGAAGTTCGGCGCTATCGGCAAGCACCGTGCCGGAGTTATGATGGAGTTCAAGAAATCCACCGGATACATAATAATGCTCCTCTCCGCCTGAACTCCGGATATATTTTAACATACCCGGTACCAGCTTGGCAACGATCGGTGCGTGATTAAAAAGAACCTGGAATGTACCGGCTGCACCGGGAACAGTGAAATTTTCGACATCGCCTTCGAAAACGGTCTCCGTCGGCGTTACGATCTTTAATTGTATTGTTTTTGACATAGCGGCTCAATAAACATTGACAGCACAGATAAAATTTCTCTTCAGCACGTCATTCTGAACGGAGTCCGGAGTGACGTACTATTTCCCCATGCCTAAAGCATTCAACTACATGATCATTCACCATTCCTGTTGCCTGCATGTGAGCATACATTATCGTTGAACCGACGAACTTGAAACCGCGCTTTATCATATCCTTGCTCATTGCATCTGATTCAATAGTTCTTGCCGGAATATCTTTAAGCGTTGCACGTTTATTCTGAATCACCTTACCATTAGTAAATCCCCATATATATTTATCGAAGCTGCCGAATTCTTCCTGAACTTTCAGAAATGCTTTTGCATTGGTCATGGCAGAATTTACTTTTAATTTATTTCGGATGATCGAAGGATCCTGCAATAATTTTTCGATTTTCTTCTGTGTATATCGCGCAACTTTTTCAACATCAAAATTATCGAATGCTTGGCGGTATCCTTCTCGCTTTTTAAGAACAGTCAACCAGGAAAGCCCAGCCTGCGCACCCTCTAAAACCAAAAACTCAAATAGCAGCCTATCATCATGAACTGGTACACCCCATTCATTATCATGATATTCTATATAGATCGGATCATTCACCGACCACCCGCATCGGTACAAGCTTTTATTTTCTTCCTTCATAGTTCATATTTCCAATTTCATATTTCCCTCTGAAGCCCTTGTAAGTCCTTTATTTTTTAACCACATAACATTTCGCGCGCGCATATTCATCTCTTCTGTAAATGGAATCAAATTACTATATAAACATAAAAATAGATGAATTTACAATATATTATACGCATAAAAAATTAAAATGCTACATAAAAAAACACCCTAATTAAGAACTAAGACTAAGAACTTCCCCTCCCTTCCCATTTTAGCTTTTCGCTTTTAGCTTTAAGCTTTCGCCGTACTCGGCGTGTGGGTGCCCATCACTTCGTGATCTAATATACAACAATCAAATGCACCTCAAAATAATTTTAAAAATGTTGTAACTTTTGCTATCTTTAATAGTTGTTACTATTGCAAATTCATCATCATTCCATAAGTTTATGAAACACATTTTCATTCTCACTCTCGCCTTTACTTCGCTTATTTTTTCCTCCAATGCCAATGCGCAGTTTTGGCAGCAGACGAATGGACCAGGGGGTGGGCAGATAAAATCGGTTGC
>JANYLL010000385.1 GCA_025357895.1 Ignavibacteriota bacterium | reverse complement strand
TCGAATAAAATTTATTCGCTTATAACCAACACCGTTTTGCCCTTTGTCGAAGAAGCAAAAACTCCGGGACGTTCGGAAATTATTCCGACGGTAAATATCGGCGAAGTCATTGGCTTGCTTCACAAGCTTTCAGAATATCAGTCAATTGATATTGGTGATCTTTCCGAAGATATCAGTCATCCGTTCCACGAAACATTGCAGATCGTCAAAGCGGCAGAACTTCTGGAATTTGCTCAGACGCCGGGTCAGGATGTCGTTATCACACCACTCGGAAAACAATTTGTCGAAGCGGAGATCAATGCACAAAAAATTCTTTTGAACTCGCAGATACGCAAGCTCAAAAACTTCCAGCTTCTGCTCGAATCTCTTGCTCATAATAATAATGAAGTCCCACGCGATGTGCTCATCGAAGATTATGCCTCGCGTATGCCATACGAAGATTCGCAAGCAGTCCTCGATACGGTCATAGATTGGGGGCGCTACGCCGAGCTTATCGGATATAATTCGAAGGATGAAGTTGTGTATCTCGATACGGGAGAGGTGAGAGATTAATTAAAAATTAAAAATTAAAAATGTAAAATTAAAAATGTAAAAAAAACTCCTTCTCCCTGTACTCCGGGAGAAGGTCGGGATGAGGGTTCTTTCAATGTTACCACTTTTTTGATGCACATATTTGTGCCTTACATAGCACCGCTCGATTATCTTACTATACTCATCATCTTCTCTAGTCTGCTTACCGCACCATTCGCATTCGTGAAATTCAGCTCATAGATATAAACGCCGGATGGCAGATCATGCAGTTCAAGAGTGAGTTTATGTTCTCCGGTCTCACCACTAGTGATTTCAGTTAGGATCGTTCTGCCGGTTATATCAACTATACGGAAGGCTATTCTTCCGTTATCCGGAATAGTGTATGTAATTGTAGTTGATACTGTGAAAGGATTCGGGATATTTTGGTTCAGAGTAATTTGTTGTATATAAGAATTATTATTTGCCGAAGCTTTCTCACCAATTGTGAAGTTTGCGCATGCCGTATCATTTGATTTATTCTGGTCACAATCCAAGCGCGAGAAAACGCAAAGATCATAACAGCCGGGAGCCAAACGAGAAAGACTCTGTTCACCTGTGCCCTGCGAAAAATGGAAGTGGGTTTTTGTATTGTTTAACATCGGAATGGTTGAATCAGCCTGCCAGACGATAGTCATATCAGTGCACCGGCGTATTTGTGCCCGAACCGGTATATCGGCTTGCTCACCAAAATTTGCGTCTCCTTGGAAATCGCAAATAGGGATGAATCCTGTGTTATAAGGGATGGTGATGGAAGCAGGAGGATTCAAAATATCAACTGCTGAAACATCGCAGCTTTTGCCAATTGTAAATGGCACAGTTTTCATATCATTTAAATTATTCTGGTCGCAATAAAGCCTCGTACGAATCGAAAGGATATAACAGCCTGAGGGCAATTCGGCAATTCTCCGAGACGCATTCCTGTCCGAAAAAGTGAAAGGCATATTGGGATTATCCAGGGTCACCATGGCAATTGTTGTATCAGTCTGATAGACAAGGTTATTGTTATTACATTCCCAAATCTCTAAGTAAACAGGAATATTCGATTGTGATGAAGTATAACCCTCCCAGCTAAAAGCCGCTTGAGGAGTAAATCCGGCACCGAAATCAATAACCTGATCTTGAGTAGGAATTGATATAAAAGTAGTGGCAACATCGCAGTTTTTGCCGATATAGAGGGTGGCAGATTTACTATTATCGCTACTAATTTGATCAGTAGCCAGACCAGCAATACCGATAATATAATACGTTCCGGTTGAAGATGGAGTGAAATTCTTAAATTGGATATCGTATTGTTGGTTTGGGCTCCAACCTTTCTGAATGACCGCATCCTCATAAATGCTTTTTCCCTTCCAATCAGTTATGCTTGCCTTAAGTTCGACGGTGGCCTGCGAGTTCAATCCCGTATTCTTGAACCGGATCGTGATGGGAACCACGGTATTGAGATCTGCAGCAGAGCCGTCCACCGGTGATATCACCTGAACAGCCGAAATATTATCATTAATAGAATTTGAGATCGTGAATTGCGAATATGCCGTATTGTTGTTTTGGTCACCATCACCGGATACTCTGCCGATCACAGATATCTGGTAGCAACCAGAAGCGAGATTCTTTGTATCATAAATCCCTTGTCTGGAAGGGAACAGGAATCCGGTAGGAGGCGAATCGATATAGAGTGCGTCGATAATCGTATCGGTGCGAAAAACAAGTGTGTTATCAGCGCATCGCCTGATATCTACTCTTACCGGAACGTCATAAAGATCGAGCGCTCCTGCGTTAACAAAACAACCTTGTGGTCTAAATAACGAGCCGCGGGAGATCGTCGTATCAGCAGGCGGGTTGAGTACCAGAATAGATTTTAAATCCGTTTCTGTCACCATAAGCGCTTTCGTCGAAACTGTGTCATTGCCTCGGTTCTCGTCATTCGCCAATGTCGTATAAGCGTATACGTCGATCTTGCCTTTTACAGTAAGTTTGAATTTATTGAAACTGACCGTTCGCTCCGAGCCACTCAGCCAGTTATTAATAACTCCGGAATCACGATAGATGATATCATTTGCCGGACCCGTAATGAAGATATATACCTTTACGTTAGTCTGATCGCTCGATCCGAAGTTTCTGAAAATATACGAAACGCCGATCGGAACATTTATAGCAAGGCAATCAAGGTTACCATCGAATTGGGGTGAATATGCACCGACATCATTTTGATATGATTGAGCAATACTTAGATTTGGACACATTACTGAAAGTCCAAAAAGAACTATTATCGATGTAAGGATGACAAAAGGCTTCATAGGCGTATGATGTTTATTTAATTTAGGACACAGCAAGGAGGTCGTTTGTGACAAAAACTTTGCTCAACTAACCCTATTTTCCCTCAACATCCGAAATTCTATTGCCGAGAAGATTGCAATAATGAAAAAAAGGATATAGGCAATAGCGCAGGCATATCCCATGCCGTCGGCGCGTTCGAAGGCGTTTTCATAGATGGAATAGACAAGCGTTGATGTTCTTCCAAGCGGTCCGCCGCGCGTAAGGACATAAATTTCTGTGAAGACCTGAAAACTTTTTATCGTATTGAGAACAATTGCAAAAAGAATCGTCGGCTTGATGATTGGCAGCGTTATATTCCAGAATTGTTTCCATTTTGAAGCGCCTTCGATATCGGCAACCTCATAAAAATCTTTCGGCACATTTTGTATGGCTGCAAGAAAAAGCACGGCATAATATCCGATGGAAACCCAAATGTCCATAACCATCACGGCAGGGAGGGCATAATTCGGTTCAAGCAGCCAGCCTTTATCAGGTGCGGAAATGCCTAGCATTTTTAACAGTGTATTAATATATCCACCTGATGAATAAAGATTGGTAAAGATGAGAGCTATAACAACAAGTGAGGTAACGCTCGGCAAAAATAATGCAGAGCGGAAGAAATTCTGGAGGCGCTTGGTGTTTGAAAGCAAAGCTGCGAAGAATAACGCAAAACCCATCGTAAGAGGTATTGTGCCGATGACAAAGATAATAGTATTGAGGAGCGATTGGCCGAATGCCGGATCAGAAAAAAGTTTTTTATAATTTGTAATGCCGATCCAGATAGTCTCTGTCGTCAATGTTTTATATTTTGTGAAGGAAAGAAATAAAGCATAGAACAAAGGATAGATCCAAAAAACCACGAGTGTAATCAGCCACGGCGAGAGCAGCAGGAATGCACTGCGGTTTTTATAGTGGGTGATTGGCATTTTTTATTTCTCTCAAGTTGGGCGGACTAAGAATCCGCCCCCTGAAAAACCAACTTTCACAAGAATAGCTCCGGCGCGAAGTCTTTCAGATGCTGATGCAATGAGCATAAAGGTAGCCCGACGACATTGTAATAATCGCCGACGATTCGTTTAACAAATACTGCACCATGATCTTCCTGAATACCGTATGCTCCGGCTTTATCCATCGGTGATCCGGTTGCGATATATCCGGCAATCTCCTGATCTGTCAATTGACGAAATGTGACGTTCGTCTGTTCAACAAAGCTCTGACTTCGTTTTGATTTCGTATCAATTAGTGCGACGCCTGTAAAAACCGTATGCGTATTATTGCTGAGATTGCGAAGCATTCGTGAAGCTTCCACTTCATCAAGAGGCTTGCCGAGAATTTTTTCTCCGAGATAAACGATAGTATCAGCTCCAAGTACTACCCCCGAAGCATCATTTTTTTTTAGTGTTTTTAATGTTGCCTGGGCTTTTTGAAAGGCAAGATCCTGGACAATAGCTTCTGGAGATTCTGAACTATCAAAAATTTCCTCCACCGATGAAGGTCGAATTTCGATACGTTTAATTCCGAGTAAATTTATTAAAGCGGCGCGTCGAGGGGATTGGGATGCAAGGTAGAGGAAGGGAAGTGAAGTCACTATTTTGTTAACGGAACATCTCTTTGATCATTCCCCATGTGCGTTTGACTCCGGCGGCCGGGCGCGTCACGAAGATCGTCTGCGAATAACTGACCACATTATCATAGTTGAGGCGAAGGCGGTATTTGAAGAGATCGGATAGAGGCATATTCGAATGATTAGATCCCGAGCCACTCATTGGTGCGCCATTGATCGCAACATCGCGATAACGATAAGTAGAATTATTTCCCAGCGCAGTAACGATGCCAATTTCCTTGAAGTCAGATGTCTTAATGTCGCTTCTCTCAATAGTATAGCTTTTCACTCCCGTTTCAATGCCGGATTGCCAATCGAGTGCAATGGCATCGGTCTCAGCTCGACCTTTAAGATAGGTCAATACCTCGGTGAAGCCGAATGCTACACCAGAAAGGCTGACGATCATAAATAGAAATAATACCTTTTTCATGAGTTAATGTAATGCTTATAGTACAGATATAATTCCCTATTGGATGTAACACTCTAAAAAGAAAAAAGTAGCAAAAAAAGGAGTCTCTCTATTCTTGCTCTCTACTCAAAAAAAAGGGCAGTCGCGAAAGCGGCTGCCCTTAGAATGATCATTCGATCATGATTACTTCACTGTACCACCGCTTCCCTGGCGCTTTACTCCGGTTGGAGGAGTTTTTACAGGGTGTTTCGACATATCCATAGTTCCTGGAGTGGTCGTCGTTGTAGTTGTTGTTGTAGTTGTTGTTGCTTTTTTCCCACCAGCTTTAGTGACCTCAGTAGTTGTAGCAGTCGGAGTGCCGTTAAGGAATGCCATGATGTCAGCACCGAGTTTCTTATGCTGTTCCATCGCATTATTGCACATAGAGTTACAAGCTGCGAGATTAGCATCTAATCCGGCAATTGCTGCTTTCAACTGATCGTTAGTTTCAGTTTTGGCATTGCTGTAGTACTTAAGGCTATCCATTGTTGCCATGCCTTTGCTCATATCTTCCATTTTCTTTATTTCGCCTTTGAAATAGTTGATCTTAGAAGTATCAGCACCTGCTTTGGCGGCAGAATCAAGTTTGGCATTCCATGCTGCATGGTCGGCCATCATCATCTTGCCGTTATCCGACATGGTGGAAGTTAACTTATCGGCTTCAGTTTTTTTAGAATTATATTCTGTAACCAAGGCCTCATCGCGCTTCTGGCCGCAGCTTGCGATGAACAAGCCGAGCGTCAGCACGAGCATTAACGAAAGAATCGAATATTGTTTTTTCATGATTTTATATTGAGAGAGTATTGTTAAAAAAGTGTAAAATAGTAAACAAAAATACGACATTATTTGTGAGCCCGGGCGGTATCGAACCGACGACCCTCTCATTAAAAGTGAGATGCTCTACCACTGAGCTACGGGCTCTCCTGCAATTTTCAAGGTGGGGAAACCAGAATCTTGCGGGCGTATAACCATGAATTAGGGTTTCGGGTTTCTGCAATCGCCTGAGCTCAAGAGGTTGCCCTGAGCTACCTCTAAAAAATATACGATGATTTTGTATTTACTTAGCTGGATTAGCTCAATGATAATTCACAATCATCTTCCCCAATCCGCTGGATAGGTGTAGCGTGAGGATTGGAGCCAGAGATTGATCGAAGCCGACGCTGGTATAGTAGCCGTCGCGGCGTTTGGTAAGACCACTAAAGGAGAAAGAACTGAAAAAACTATCGTCATAAATGACGCGGACTCTGCCTGCTTCGGGAGGAATATTAATAGCAACCTTGCCCAAACCTACTTCAACCGTAGCATCGAGATTTTTCGTAAGCTTTCCGTTAAAGCTCAGCGAATAATATCCTACGCCTCCGGAAAAGACGAAATTGTCAGCATTAAGATTGGAAATTCCGTTCATCGAAAATTCGCCGAACCCTGCATTTATCTTGCAGCATGACATCGGAATCGGATTATGCTCGCTCATGCGTATCTCGGTTTTTGCAGAACCTGTTTCCACATACGCTGAAGTAAGTGATAAACCCGACCAATCCAGAAGCGATTCACCAAAACCAAGCTGGGCGCTGATAGAGACGGGAATATCTTTTGTCAGAAAAACTTTTGCATGATCGGTTTCATCGTGGGGAGTTTCTGGAGCGGGTTTCATCAGATCGAAGGTACCCGTTGAAGGTGAAATATCACCATAATCGGAATGGATGGCATTCGTGCTTGCCAGTGAAAAATTAGAGTTCGCTTTCCACCCTTGAGCAATTGGCGGATTTGCCTCCAGCATCCCTTCATCCGAACCGATCGTCATTCGGAGGGATCCTGTGGTACCAACAGGATTATAGGAATAGCGAACATGAAACGGAATAGCTTCGTCTGCAGATTCCATGCGAAGCAAGGCAACATTTTTAGGATCTGTTCCGGCAACAAGCGTCAATGATCCGTAAGGGACGCTCATCATGACATTAACACGAGTTTCTCTTCCATCACGTTGAACAGGATAATCAATCGTTTTATAAACGGCAAAAACAACTCCACTTGCGGCTATAACTCCGATAGAAACAAGAACAAATAACCGTTTTTTACGGCTTCCTAAAAAACTTAATTGGGGCAAAGATATTCGCAATGGTCGTTAATGTATGCAGCTATAATGAAAATTTTTTTATACAAAATACATTAAGGTTACGGCTGGAAAAATGGGATGTTTCAATGAAAAATGGAGTTTTTTGCATATTTTTAATATCTTTTTCACCCTTCATCCTTCATCCTTCATCCTTTCCCTCCTTCGCGCTTCGTATATTTGCATTCTATACTTCGTCAAATACCAATTATATAGCAGGAAAAATATTGCGTCAGGATATATATATAGAAGATCTTAAGCAGCATGTTGGAAAAGAAGTCACCCTTCGCGGCTGGCTTTATACAAAGCGCTCAAGCGGAAAGATTCAGTTTCTCGACCTTCGCGACGGGACAGGAATCTGCCAATGCGTCGTAATGAAAAACCAAGTTGATGAAGCAACATTTGGGGCATATGATAAGCTGACTCAGGAATCTGCTTTTGCAGCAACCGGTACAGTTCAAGAAGCAGCAAAAGCTCCGGGCGGCTTCGAGCTTTTTACAAAAAGCATTGAGATAATTTCAGTTGCGCATGAGTATCCTATCTCTCCGAAAGAGCATGGTGTAGAATTTTTAATGGAGCATCGCCATCTCTGGCTTCGCTCTTCGCGCCAGCATGCGATCCAAAAAATTCGTCACGAAGTTGTCCATGCGATCAGAAATTTTTTCGATGAGCGCGGCTTTAATATGCTCGATGCTCCGATCCTGACACCGAATGCTGCCGAAGGAACGAGCACGCTTTTTGAATTAGAATATTTCGATGAAGGCAAGGCATATTTAACCCAATCAGGTCAGCTTTATGGCGAGGCGGGTGCGATGGCACTTGGCAAAGTTTATGTATTTGGTCCGACCTTCCGCGCCGAGAAATCCAAAACGCGCAGACATCTGACAGAATTTTGGATGGTTGAGCCTGAAGTAGCCTTCATGGATCTTGCAGGTGATATGGAACTTGCCGAAGAATTCATCGAATATATTGTTCAGCGTGTGCTAAAGAACCGCCGCAAGGAACTTGATACGCTCGAGCGCGATATCACCAAATTAGAAAATATTAAAGCACCTTTTCCGAAACTTCATTATGATGAAGCAGCGGAAATATTAAAAAATTATTGGAGCGAAATGAATCCGGATGAGAAGAAAGAACGTTTTGCTTCAGGACATAAAGAATTTATTTACGGCGATGATTTCGGCGCACCTGATGAGGCAGTGATCTCCGGAAAATTCGATAAGCCCGTCATGGTGCATCACTATCCATCGGCAGTTAAAGCCTTCTATATGAAGCGCGATCCGAACGAACCCGATAAAGCTCTTGCAATGGATATGCTTGCGCCCGAAGGGTATGGTGAGATCATCGGCGGCTCGCAGCGCGAAGATAATTACGATTTGCTTTTGGAGCGTATCAAATCTCACGATCTACCTGTCGAAGCATTCGAGTGGTATCTTGACTTGCGTAAATATGGCAGCGTGCCACATGCGGGCTTCGGCTTAGGAGTGGAGAGAACTGTTGCATGGATCTGCGGTATCGAGCATGTAAGAGAGACGATACCATTTCCGAGGACGATATCGAGGATTTGGCCGTAAAGGTATTTTTTTGATCCCTTAAAGGAGGATTTGCCTCGTCAGTGTGAGAATCGTTTAAGTTTCAGTGCTTTATATATCTGTTTCTGATGCACTATTTTCAATATCTCGTATTCTAAATAACGTAATCTATTTCGATAATTTTCATTGCCGATTGCTATATTGCCAATGAAA
>JANYLL010000352.1 GCA_025357895.1 Ignavibacteriota bacterium | reverse complement strand
CACCGAAAGAATTTAATTGGGTAGTCGGGGTTCTGCTTTTAGTACTTACGATTCTTTTAAGTTACACCGGGTATCTTCTTCCTTGGGATCAACTGGCATTTTGGGGAATTTCGGTCGGTACAAACATGGCTCGTACCGTGCCATTCGGTATTGGTGATAAAATATCCTTTCTCTTGCTCGGAGGCAACATTGTCGGTGAAAATGCCCTTGTAAGATTTTATGTGCTTCATTGTTTCATTCTTCCTATTACAACTATGGTGCTGATGGGAGTGCATTTCTGGAGAGTAAGAAAGGACGGAGGAGTTTAATTATGGCAAAAGAGTTTGAAACTGAAAGATCGTCCGACGCAAAGAAAGTGCCAAAGCGGATCGAGTTCGTGAAAGAACGAACCGCAGCGAGAGTAACGCAGGACGAAACCGAAATGGTAATGACCGTTCCGAATCTCGTAGTACGGGAGATCATTGCTTTTATGATTCTTGTGATCGTGCTATCTCTGCTTTCGCTTTTCTTTAATGCACCACTCGAATGGGAAGCAAATCCGCAGCATACACCAAATCCTGCGAAGGCGCCATGGTATTTCCTTGGTCTTCAGGAATTACTCCATTATTTTCCGCCTGTAGTTGCAGGCGTTTTGCTTCCGACGTTAGTTGTACTTGCTTTGATCATGATCCCTTATTTCAATATAAATCTGAAACAAGAAGGAATGTGGAAGCAGCATAGACCTCAAACACTTGTAATAGCGCTTGTTTCCATTGGTGTTATGTGTGTCGTGCTTTTACTATTTAAAGTCTATGCAATGCTTGTACCTACATTGATCATGACGATGCTGATGCTCATTCCCTATTTCTCACGGAATGAGAAGGGATTTATCAGATGGCTTGGTACTCGTCCGGTGCAATGGTGGGTTATGACATGGTTTGTAGTGATCGTTGTCGTACTAACAGCGATCGGAACACTCTTCCGCGGACCGGAATGGAGTTGGACCTGGCCTTGGGAACATATCTATTGATTGGAAATGACCATGAAGAATCAAAGAAAAATATTTGCAATCGTCAGCGTCTTATTCCTAGTGATCTTAGCCATCGCACCATTTAAGGGATTTTTTCCTGAATGGAAAAAATATCAGCATGAATATAACGATCTTGTTGCGAAGCTGCCCCAAAAAGTGAAACCGGCAGAGATTGGCATAAAACAGATTTGGGTACAAAGTCTCAATCGTGTAGATCGTTGCACAACATGCCACCTTGGTATCAAAGAACCAGCATTGAAAGATGCTCCGCAACCATTTCGTACTCATCCGCAAATTCATCATGATGTGGAAGAGCTTGGTTGTACCTCCTGTCATGATGGGCAAGGTTCGGCAACAGAGTTTAAGGAAGCTCATGGACAAAGTGAGTTTTGGGATCAGCCGGTGCTTCCTGTAAAATTTATGGAAGCATCATGCGGAAAGTGTCATAAAGAGCCTGAAGTAAAACAAGCGCCATTGCTAACGCTTGGAAGAAAACTTATTGCTGAATATAATTGCGCCGGATGTCATAAAATAGATGGATTTACGAAGCAATGGGTTCCCCCGCTCGATGGAGTCGGTTCGAAAGTGAATAGCGGTTGGCTTGTCAATTGGCTAAAGAATCCGAGAGGATATTGGGATCATTCACACATGCCTAACTTCGGTATGAATGATACAGATGTCAATAATATTGCTGATTTCCTCAAAACCTTTACTTCACTGCCTGATGGCTCTTCATTAGCTCCATTACCTGCATCATTACTAAATCCGACCGATGCACAAAAAGCAAAAATGCTTGAATTAGGTCAGACACGGTTCGGCGAAGCCAGATGTGTAAGCTGTCATGCTGTTAACGGCAAGGGAGGATTTGTTGCCACCGATCTTGCCAAAGTATCAAGCAAAGTCAGCATTGAATGGCTATATAATTATATAAAATCGCCAAAACATCTTCTTTCGGGTGTTGAGATGCCTCGTTTCAGATTCACGGACGAAGATCTTGCGTCCGTTGTGCTTTATATGAAGAACGATTTTGTTGATTTTGATATGGTTCCACCTCCTGAACATATATCGGATCCTGACGCATATCAAAAAGGTCTCACGGCATTCAAAAAATATAATTGCAGCGGGTGTCATCAATTGGGTTCAATGAATAAAGCTGAAGAAATGGCTCCTGATCTATCTTTTGTCGGAAGCAAACGAATGTATGAGATAGACTTCGGTCTTTCAAAAATTGAAAAGACACTGCCGGATTATATCCAAACGAAATTGATGACGCCCCATGCATTTTCTACGGTCGCGAAAATGCCAAAATTCGGGTTCACCGAGCAGGAGGCGCAGGCCATTACCGTAGCGTTACTCGCGAATAGGAATGAAAGCATTCCGAATAATTACGTACGGCGTACGTTGCCGAAGGGCACGTTTGTGCCCCAAGGAGAATTTGGAAAACTTGTTGACGATCTTGCCTGTCTTGCTTGTCAT
>JANYLL010000351.1 GCA_025357895.1 Ignavibacteriota bacterium | reverse complement strand
ATCAAAAATTTCTTCTCTATTTTCTACTTCTGAAGAAGTTGAAACGCTCTCAACTGCCGCCGTTGGTTCTTTTTCAGAAAATACTCTTCGCTCGACTATAGCAACTTCGATCTCATCTTTTGTGAATTTCAGGTCTTCGGCAACTTTAAATAAAGTATCTTCGACAACTTCGGGAAGAGTTGTATCTATCGCAATTCGTGAGTCGTAAGGAGGCTCATCTTTCTTCGCTATCTTCTTTACTCGAATGAGCGAGCGTTCTTCGTCGGAAAAATATGGAGCGGAAAGGAGATCGACAGGAGCAGGGCTGGGTTCATAAGGATGAATTTCTACTTCACCAGCATTTTCAGGTTTTCCTCCAAATATTTTCGAGGAAAGTTTTCCGCTTCCGCCAAGAAGGTCATCTTTCATTGAGCGAATGCGGGGAATAGCATTCTTTAAAAAACCAGGACGTGCAGCATTTTCTTCTTCTGCTGCGCGCTCGATCTCAAAATCATCGAAGGTTATGCGCCGCACCGGACGAGGAGTTTCGCCTTCATTGCCAGTTGTCTGCTTATTCCTATCGATATCTTCGGTCATGTTTGCAAAATTACGAACACTTTTGACTATTTCATCTGCTCAACGACAATTTCTTGTTTTGAGCGCTGGACCGTTGCAAAACTTTTGCCCTCTTTATCGGCTAATTTTGATTCGATCTTCAATGAATATGCCTTATCTACAGTTTCATTGCTATACGCCAACATCCCGGTCTGAAGATCAACATAGAATATTTTTTTCTGTGCATAGGTGAAAGTAGGCAAAGTAGTTTTATATTCTTCTTCATCAAGTACTCGCTCGGTTGGATCTAAAACAGTTGATTCGGCAAGGACGGCATACGTTTTGCTGCCTTGCACCTCGAAGCGTAAAGCTTGAAGCTTGTAATCTTTCTGCACCGGAAAATTTAATGTGCTCCAAACAGCATAGTCCTCTTTAGCAGAAGAACTAAATGAGGAATCAATATCCACGGCTTCTTCAGGCAAGGAAAGAAAAATATTGCTAAAATTCTCTTTCAATGCTGAAGATATCTGGTTATTCAAAGTGTTCCATTCATCATCAGTCCGTAAAGAATCCGGAAGTTGCCGGTATATTTCTTCGACAACATTGTAGAATGCATATATGTCTTTCGATGAACCTGTTGAGTCATATATCGCTCCGAAATTATATCCTGCAAGTACCCCTAATTTTGCAAAGAGAGGATTTATGCGGTCTTCATGACGAGTTGAAGTATAGCTCGTGATAATTCCGTTATCATCCACACTATTATGGATAGAATCAATGCTGATCTGAAAGTCCGTCGCTGAGTGAATACGTCCGGAACGAACTGATAAGGTTATAAAAAGAGTATTCGTGATCATCGCCTTATCATTAGGTTTAAGATTTGGCCAGTCGCCCTCAGTAAAAAGATCATTCGCATTTTTAATAGAGACCTGAGATTTTGTGGAAATCTTATAATAATATCTCTCCCCTGTAGGCGGTTTCAAACGCAGGTGATAAATTCCTCCGACATTTTTGCCGGATATGGACGGATCAATAACCGGCTGTGCGAAAACAGATGAGGATACGGAAATAAATATGCAAATGAAGAAAATGTTTTTCATTCGAAAATGTAAGAGTGATATCGGAAAATTATTTCAAGAGTTCAACTTTTGTCGTGCTCTTGGATTTTTCAACTGTTTGAATAGATTTTCCGGCTGCCTGAGATGATTCAAGAGTTAGGGATGATTCCTTTTCTTCAATGACATTGCGGTAGACCAGTGCACCTGATGCGTCATCAACACGAATATCTTCTTTCGTTGACATAACCCAATTAGCAAGCGTTGCCTTCACAGGACCCTCTTGCATTACCGAGCGCACCGGACGTGCTGTAGAATTAGTGGTGAAGATCGCCAGAACTTTATCTCCGCGTTCTTCGAAACCGGTAAGTACCTGCTTAATATTGATCTGCATTGGGAATTGCACCGAAGCTGCAACCGGAATATTATCTTCATAATCTTTCTTTTGCGTAGAATCCTTTGCAAGGGGTTGATTCGGATAGTGCATCATCGTTTCAAGGACATACTGTCCGATGCGGGCATTGATCTGATTTTTTATGAATTCGCCTTCTTTCCTCTTGATCGAATCGGGATATGGCTTCATGATCTTCGCGATAATATTTGTTGTGCCGTAGACTTCCTTAACATCGCCGAACCTTGTTACAATTACTCCGATATCTTCTCCTAATAGGGCAGCAAATGAAGCAAAGCGCTCGTCATTTCTATCGGCCGGGCGATTGCTCGATAGTTCGATCTTTTGCGTATCTTGCACAAGTTTCACGCTCATAGAATCAAATTTAAACGTCATATCAATGCTCGAATCCGCCCGAATGGCACGAATCGTTTCATGAACGTAAATAGAGTTATCAGCTGTAGCGGATTGGCTGAACTGCGGTTGTCCCGGCGCAGTACCGCTTTTTGAGGAAACAGAATGCTGCATGATGTGATATCTGAACACATCACCGATCTTCGGCTTGATATAAATATGATGCTCCTTTTCTGTGATCGTTACGGTTTTTGCCGTTTCAGTGCTATCGAAAACAGTTGTTTTGCTTTCAGGAGAACCGTTATCTTTATTACAGGATGAGATAAATACGGTAAAAGTAAGAGCAGATAAAAAGAGTGAATATTTGAAGAATTTCATTTTTGATAAAAGATAATTAGAATTAGTGCAAAGCTTTGCCATGCAAAAATACCACAGGAAGAGGCAGGTTCTTTGAATTAGAGGTAAGAGAGGTTAAAAAATACTAAAAATATTTATAGAATATTAACAATAAATTTCGATCTAATAATTACTTTCCGAGAACGATCAATTTTTGAGTTATCTGCCCATCATTTGTAAGCATCTGAAGAATATACGATCCGGTTGGAATATTAACCAGAGAAAATTCTTCAGTAAATGACCCTTCTGCTGAAATGGATTTATCAATTAAACGCTGCATTTTTTTTCCGCTCATATCCAGGATGTCCAATATCAGCCGGGTTGCATGAGGAGTATAGTAGCTTAATGAGATACTATTTCCATTTGTTGGATTTGGATATGGGGAGGAAAGCCAACACTTTGATGAGTGAATGACTATAGGTGCCTCAACATAGCTATTGTCGGACCGTTGATAAGAAACGTAAGCGAAGATGTCTCCATCAATAAAGCCGGGTCGATTCTGAGTCCACGCGCCTGCATAGATGCTATCGAATGCATCACTCATTGTATGATCTCCGATATATGGAGAGGTGTTGGCAGTTTTTTCAACGATAAGTGGATTGAATGGAGTATTTAAAATTTTAGGTTGACCTTCGAGGGTATCTTTTAATTGAACTCGTGCGGGAGCAATGAAGATGTTTTTTGGATCGGGTTCCGATGAATGAAAAAGTACGTATGCTTCGCCTGTTTTCTGATCTACAGTGACCCAGGGATCAAAACAATCGGAACTGGTAACATCCTTCTCCGTTACCCCGACAACTTGTGGAGTTGACCAAGTCGCTCCGTTATTATCAGAATATGAGTAATACAGATCAGCTAAATCTCCTTCATAATCACCGGATACTGTATGAATACGTCCGGTTTTGAGATCAACATCAAATGCTACATACGGAAATGCGGCAAATCCAGAACTACCTTTCAATCCCGTGTATCCCGAATCAGGACCAACAGTAAAGAATGGATAACTTTTGAAAAAACTTGAACTTATCGAAAGTGCCGGATCACTAAAAGTCGTTCCTCCGTTTATTGAAACAAAGATCTCTTGCCCTAAACCGGCGGAATCACTTGTTGAAACATATATTTCTCCTTGCTTTCCCGTTCTGCACATCTGATAATCGTCACAGGCTCCAAGAAATTTTGGCGTACTCCAGCTCTTACACTTATCATCACTCCAGGCAATGGTAGCTCCCTCTTCAGTAAACAGCAGATCGTCTGAAAAAAATTGATCCCAGACGGCATAGATTCTTCCATAATGAGTACTTATCGGAGAATTATCAACTGTAAGAAAAACTCCGTCGGGATGACCGAAATTCGTACTGTTGTTATTAATAGGCGTGGAATTCGTCCAGATTTTCCCATCAGTTGAACTTGCAATGCTTATATTCCCACCCGAATCCACTCCATCGTTAGTTATGTAAGCATAATAAAAATTACCTGCGTCATCGGAGGTGATCGAAGGTTCTCCGTAAGCATAAAGATCAGGATTTAAAGGAAGAGGAAGCCGGGAAGTTGACCATGACAATCCTTTATTCGTTGAAGTATAGACAGGCATTCCGTTAGCATCCATATCATTATAATCAGATGCTGATCCGATAACTATGATGTTTTTATTTTTCCTATTGATGGAAACTGAAGGATTGTCCTGATTTAGAAAAATATTGGTTACGTCCGTAACACCTGCACTATCTGATGGAGCAGATTGTGCATATAAGGACGGACCTACTAAAGTAAGAAATAATAATCCGAATAATAAGAAGCTTTTCATAAAAAATTATAATAAATGAATACTGTTTAATGAATTGCTTCCCGGGGAAAGTGTGCGGTATTAATAATATTTTTGGCGATTACTCCGGAAACGGAATCGGATGGTTAACAAGATATTCCTGAAAAAAATTAATTGTAATTCCAACTGCATTTTCAAGTGCTGGCGTACTTCCCTGGTAGGGATGAATTGTGCCAAATGTATGCCCCGTATTTGGAATGAGATGCAATTTTGCAAATTGTTTCAGTGCGGAATTATAGATCGTCTGTGATTCTTCAGGCTTGGCAGTTAAATCTTCGCTTCCGCCAATCAGGAGCAATGCTTTTTCCTGAGAGGTCAATACATTTGCTGCATTCAAAATATCGAGTCGTTCTTTATGCTTTTCAATATCATCTAAAAGCGATGCATTCAACCGCATTGTCTGGCCAGTTCTTGAATTTTGGATTTCCACATACCCAAGTTTTCTCCATTCAGCTTTTTGACGGTCAGAATATCTATTAAAATGATCGACGGGCGCCCATGCTGCAACAGCTCGCACCATCCGATGACGTGGCGCTCCGAGAATCGCAATAGATGCTCCGCGCGAATGACCGTGTAAGCCAATTGCACTGGTATAAATTTCACTTTCCTCTATTGGAATATTTTTTAAGCTGACGACTTCACCAATGACATTGCTTAGTTCATCTAACTCTCGCGAAAAAGTATTTTCGGCAAAGCGGTCAAGTTCAGTAAAATTCATAAGGTCATCACCGATTCCGTTATGAGAAAAATTAAATGCTATGCTGATAAATCCGCTGGCAGCTATTTGCTCGCAGACAGATGGGAATGGACCCCAATTCTTAAACCCTTTGAATCCATGTACAAAAATTATTACAGGTTTCTTTTTTCCGTCGGCGATGTATCGCAGATCGGCGCGGAGTTTTTCTCCTTCACCTGAATGCAAAATAAATTCTTTATGGATCATTGTATTCTTTTTGTCATTCTGAACGTAGCCAAGCGTAGTGAAGAATCCCGTAAATTAACCAGTGAAACTTCTCTTTTTGGAGAATGGGATTCTTCATAACGACGAAATTGCGTGTAATTTTGACTCTGTTGAATTGAACATGAAACCCGACTTTGTAACTTCTTTCCTATTCTTACCGTATTTTTGCAAACTTCACTTTATTTCAACATAATCCTAATTTGTCAAATTCAATGAAAATCACCGTTCAGAAAGCCAATTGGAAATCATTTAAAGCCGATGCCGTAGCATTTTTTCAGCCTGAGGATACCAAGTGGCTTGAAAGCTCCTTGCAATATTACGATAAAGGCTCTGCCCTTCATTCACAAGCCTCGCAGATGCTCTCAGGCGGTGATATGACAGGCAAAAAAGACGAGCAAATCGTCCTTTATCCGACAAAAGGAGAGGCTGGTGCAAAACGCATTATCCTAATCGGTCTCGGAAAGCCTGAAAAAAGCTCTCTGGAAGTGGTGCGACGTGCTGCCGCACGTGCTGCAAAGAAAGCCCGGTCGCTGAAATCCAAAACGCTGGCTATCTATCTACCTCATGTTGGAAGACATGACGGAGCAACGATTGCAGCCGCTGCAACGGAAGGAATTTTGCTCGGTTTATATAAATTCGACAAATTCTTCAAGAAAGAAGAGCCTGATACAAAACTTGAAAGCGTAACGTTTTTAACTGACGATGGAAAGATCTTCGGCTCGACCGTTGCTCAGGTAACGAAAGCTATTGAGCGCGCTGAACTCATTGCGAATGCAACGATCTTCGCACGTGATATGGAGAACGAGCCATCGAATAATAAATTTCCTGAGACGCTTGCAAACTGGGCTATGGAAGCCGGAAAGAAAAGCGGTTTCAAAGTTACGGCATTCGGACCTGCTGAACTTCGCAAACATAATATGGTCGGCATTATAGCTGTCAATCAGGGTAGCGTGAAAGAAGCGCGCTTTATCATCATGGAGTACAATGGTGCAAAGAAATCCTCCGATGCACCAATCGTGCTTGTCGGAAAAGGTATTACCTTCGATACGGGCGGCATTTCGATCAAGCCTGCTGCAGGTATGGGCGATATGAAAAGTGATATGTCAGGCGCTGCAACGGTTATTGCAACGCTAAAAGCTGCTGCCGATCTGAAGCTTCCGATCAATGTTGTTGGCTTAGTATCGAGCGCTGAAAATATGCCCTCCGGAAGTGCAACACGTCCCGGAGATGTCATTACCTATTCAAACGGACTATCTGCTGAAATTGATAATACCGATGCCGAAGGACGCCTTGTGCTTGCCGATGCACTTATTTGGGCAGAGCGCTACAATCCAAAATCTGTTATTGATCTTGCAACATTGACGGGAGCCTGCGTCGTTGCGCTTGGCCATGTTACCACAGGCATGATGGGCACAGACGAAGTAATGAAAAAGACCTTGAAGAAGATCGGCGATGATGTTTATGAGCGCGTCTGCGAACTTCCGATCTATGAAGAGTATGAAGACCTCATCAAATCCGATGTTGCCGATATTAAGAATGTCGGAGGGCGTTGGGCAGGAGCGATCACCGCAGCGCTCTTCCTAAAGCGCTTCACGAACTACCCATGGATACATTTAGATATTGCAGGCACTGCAAGAAGCGAAGCAGCATCCGATTATATTCCCAAAGGCGGTACGGGAGTAGCTGTGCGCTTACTCACGCAAATGCTGACGGAAGAATCAGAGAAGAAATAGTCTATAAGAATCATATTCCTAATCACTGAGGCAGACATAAGTCTGCCTCTTTTTTTAATTGAAAAAAGAAAGTGGAAGAAGCAGATTAAGATAAAATAGAGTTTATCTCACTATGACGACTTGTTTCGTTTTTATGATCTCTTTTCCCTTTGCATCCTGCGCAGTTGCCCGTATGTAATAATTTCCGGATGGGACATTTATTCCGGCAGAGGATTTGCCATTCCAAATCCAGAATGAAATATCCTTTTGAATCATGAGAGGCTTTCCATCTGTCCCATAAATAACTATATCCGCTTTATCAGTACCAGATATTTGGATAGTAATATTTCCTGAGGATGGGTTGGGAATTGCCGAAAAAGTAAAACGTTCACCTGAAGAGAGATTAGCATGAACTCCCAATTGGTCTGCAACTCTCATTGCTTCGACAGGATAAACCATCGGAGCCATTCCGTTGCCCAAATTAAAGCGGAGCTTATTGGTATAGAGTGCTCCGGAATCCTTTGCATCAAGGCTTATACGGACTTCCATGATCTCTCCCGGAATTGCTGTCATGGGTAAGCCTGCGCAAGCACCTTTTGGCTCCAGAGTAAAATGCGCGTAAGTACTATCCAAAAGAATTGACATGACCCTTAAATTAACACTATCGGTATTCTGAAAAAGAAATGTTTGCCCGAATATCTCCGTAGTCCCTGTCATCTTTAGGGTAGGCAGAATGGAACTACGATCAAATGGATTGAGCGTGTTCATGTCCGTAGACTTCATTGCCATACCGTAGATGTCAAAATCCGGAGAACAGTTTGCAGTTGCATCCATAGATTCGATCTTCACTTTTGAACGGAAATTATCAGATCCATCGGAATGCGGAGCAAGCGGTGTGAAGGCAAGGTGTATCTGCCGCGTCTCGTGTTGTGGAACATCAAGAGGGAATTGTTTCCCTGCACCTGAAAAGACATTGGCATCGCCAAGCGTGAAGTCGATACATCGTATGGAAATCAGTGTATCCTTATTATTTGTAACATTCATCGTACGGTTCGCTTTGCCTCCGTAAAACACTGGTCCGAAAAGAGAAGAATCAAAGTTGACGCTGAGGCAGGGTATGAGCAATGTGGAATCAGTTTCCGTGGTCGCATGAATGCGGATTTCACCATCGTCGGAATGCAAATGAGGGGAGAAACTAACTTTTATGTAACTTACATATTCCTCATTAGGTGATCTTGATGTAAAACAAACATTGCCGAGAACTACAGACTCTCCCGATTCAAGGACTTTGGGAAGTATAATAGTATCAGTAAGAATAATGAATACAGAGCTCACAGAAAAGCTTACACTGCCTATTATAAGTTGGTGGCCCGTCGTATTGGTAGCAGTCAAAGGTACACGCTCAGTGCTTCCGACCTTTACTTTATTGAATGTAATCTGTGGATTTGGCGCAAGAACATTCTGACTCTGCTGCGCATTGGCAGAAGTCAGATCAATACATATACCAAGCGCGGCAATTGCAAAGCAAAGCCAGCCGAGTTGAATTCGGTTGTGTTTCATACGAAGGGGGCTTCGATAGAAAATAAATAATTCTGACGATTCAGGATTCGTGGCGAATCTTCTAACGCAGTTTATCTATGTGTGTTTGTTGTTCCGTGTAGACAACAGTTTTTCCTCTATCTTTAGTCGTTTTTAAGAAGCTAAAGAATATGTAAGATAACAAAAGTCGTGATCTGATCAATTCCTGAATCTCTATTTTGGATGCGTCTCTTTTTCTTTTTTATTCCATTCCATCTCAGACAATGGAAGTTGAAAGCCTCGAACTTCATATTGAAGCGGCTTCTTTGATTGTTCGGTAGATATAAGAAGTCGATTATAGAATGGGACTCGATCAAAGCTGCTGTAAGAAATCCGAAGTGAGAAGGATTCTCCGGGAGCGATCTCGATCGGCAGAGATCCACCCGGTTCAATAGAAGTAATATCGAATCGTTGATCGTGGTTTTGAAAATCCACTTCTGTTACGGTCACAGCAGCCTGCGAGGTATTCTTAAAAGAGTAGGATCTCATAAATTGCTGATCCTTTCCTACCATAGAAATAAGAGCACCTTCTTTCATTGTCACCGGATCAAATGCGAGCATAGCTCCCGGTGCAGTGGGTGGGATATTCTCTACATGAGCTTCTGCAAAACTCGCTCCGTGAAAGTGTACTGTACGAATTGTAGGCTGACCGGGGGTAACGATGACATTGATATTTGCTTCATATTCCTTATTGGCTATTTTGGGTCTGAAGCAAACAAATCCAATTATTACTGATTCACCTGGAGCTAAACGATGCGGAAGGTGGATTGTGTCGTTTAGCTGGAAACACTCTGCCAGGTGTCCTGATTCTAATTTTTCGATTGTAATTTGAGCGTTTGTCTCATTCTTTGCAATAAGCGGTTTACATTCGGAATCTTCTGTTCGGACGCGGAAGTTATATCCTGAATTTTGCGTAAGAATATTTTGAGCTTGCCATTGTGCGCCACAAATCATTGGCCAGAAAAAAAACAATACGAAGCTGAGGGCAATCTGTGCCCTTAACTTTAGAGTTCTCCAAAAGCTGTGTGTTTTTAGGATTCCGTGGCGAATCATGAATACATAATTACGTTATGTGTTACTTTTTCGTCTTATGATTCCATGTCATATCCGACATAGGCTGCTGCAAAGCCTGGATAGGATAGACAAAGGGCTCCTTATTTTGCTCTGTGAGAACGAGTAATTTATCGGAGCAGGTTATATTCCGGTCAAAAGAATGATATGTTACCTTGATGGTAAAAGTTTGTCCCGGATTAACGTCTAGTGGCAGATCCGAATCCGGTCCGATGGAAACAAAATCAAATTTATTATCCTTTTTCTCAAAGTCAACATTATTGATCGTAAATTTTACTGAGGAATTATTCGTGAAGGTGAAACTTCTAGTGAACTCCTGATCATATCCCTTCATATCGAGTAACATTTCAGATCCTGTTCCGAAAGGAATAGTACTATGTGTCTCATTTATAATCTTGCTATCACTAGTTGCATGTGAACGCAATGACTGTATTGTTCCAGCAGAGCCTTCCGTTTCATTAGCAAAGGCGAGTTCTACGTCTTTTCTGTGTGTAGAGATAGGTACTTGAGCGTTTAACGAGCAAGTAAAGATCGCGATTAATAAAGTAAAAATTATAACGAAAAATTCACGATTGTATTTTAATGGCAAAAGCATGGCAGCAAAAAATGTAAATAAGTCTGCTTCAAAACCCCGTGACGAATCCTGAAAGCGGCTGATGTATGTGAATTTGTTATCCCGTGACGGTAACAAACGATAGATCCTAATGTAGTATTTTTTCTTTTCCCGTGACGAAAAAGATTCTAATTGTGCCCCTTAAACAATCTCTGAGATGCAAAGTTCCTAAATATAGGAAATAATTTATTTTTATTCTTACAAAGTTGCTAAAGTCAATAACACATCAGCGGAAAGGTTCAGTATCAGTGCCAAAAACAAATTTTATTTCCTTTTCAAGATGCATCTTAAGTTGTTTAAGATCCTCAGTTACAGGTTTGATTTGTGATAGGAAATTCTCAGTAAGTCGTTTTTTCTGTTCAACGTCAGCATCAGCGGACCCAAATGTTTCTTTCGCCCAGCTTAATATCGAGCGTTTGATCTGAAAGCCCTCAAGTTCGGTGATCGGCTTTTTCAGAAGGGACGGGTCGTTTTTGAAACGTCTAAGGACTTCTTCGAGCATCAACATTTGCGAAAGTTGATCAAAACCTCCGGAAGCACCGTATAGGTGATTTAATGTTTCATACGATTTTTGGAACAATGCCTTCTCGCTCGGAATACCCGATGTGCATAATAAATAATGAAGCCTACATACATCACTGCTTTCGACAGTGGTTCTGCCTTTGAGAAAAGCTAGTCCGCGTACCAGATCAAGGGCTTTTGCCTGAGTTCTCGGAGAGATATAAAAATCCTTTTGTCGGGCACGTTCTTCGTGCGGACGTTCCTGCATCATTCGGTTGCGTTGTACTTCATAATGCCGAATTACAAGATTTGTAAAATAGACCATCTCCGGACTCATGACAATAACCTGATCTTCAACTTCGCCTTTAATAATACAACTTGCATATTTCAGCCATTCGTAGGAAATCTTTTTCTGCGGTTTTATGACATTGCCGGAAGCTTTCAGATATTGTTCAGAAATTTGATACTGGACAAATGGATCTTTATCTGCAGTGATTAGAGCTTTGAAGAGGAATCGGTCCAAAAGCGCCTCCGTGATTTCAGAAATTCGAAGATAATTAGTGGCTGATATTACGGTGTGAATCGCCGCCGGCATTTGCTGAATACCCCGAACAAGGGCTCGCTCATTTAGCGTTGTAAGGAGTGCGCGAAGAGTATAATCATTTGCATCGAAAATTTCATCGATGAATCCGAATTCGCTTTCGATTAGTGAGCCTTCGGTATTGTGGATGATTCGACCTTTCTTAAGTTCTTCAATATCCAGTCCGCCGAAATAGGTGTCAGGCTGCTGTTCTTTTGAGGCTTGTACTTTGAATGTACGGGCGCCATCAAACATTGCAAAGACCTGATCGGCAAGAAGAGTCTTACCAACCCCCGTCCGGCTTTCGATAAGGACGTGTTCTCCCATTAGCAACGCAAGAAAAATCTGTTCGACGACTTCCGAGCGGTTAATAACGCGCCGCTCGACAAATTCCATCGCCGATTTGAGATCTTTAATAAAGACTTCCGGAGTAAATCCGGCCGGTGCTGCATGAGACATTGAGTACGAATATAAGCAATGGAAAAGTCCGATGTCAGAAGTCTGATGTCTGAAGCCCAAATGCCATGCAAATAAGAATCCCGGAAATATTTTTTAATCTTGCAAAATCCCGATTCATTTAGAGACTATTTCATAATTTCGATTGTTTAATCGCGGACAAAAATTCTATTTATATTTTATTATATTATGATCATCGGAGTACCGCGTGAAATAAAATCGAATGAAAATCGTGTCGCTCTTACACCAAGCGGAGCGGAAATATTGAAGAGTCACAGACATCAAATTCTCATTGAGACAAATGCCGGTGTAGGTTCGGGATTTAAAAATCAAGATTATATCGATGCCGGATGCGAGATCATCTCCACTCCGAAAGAAGTTTTTGACCGCGCCGAAATGATCATGAAGGTGAAGGAGCCGATCGCTCCTGAATATCCGCTGATCCGAAAAGGACAAGTGCTTTTCACCTATTTCCATTTCGCAGCAGACAAGATATTAACTGATGCAATCGTGAAATCGGGTTCGATCGCAATCGCTTATGAGACCGTTCAGAAAAATGATGGCTCGCTTCCGTTGTTAATACCCATGTCAGAAGTTGCCGGGCGTATGGCTCCGCAAGAAGGTGCGAAATATTTGGAAAAGACACAAGGAGGACGCGGCGTTCTGCTTGGCGGAGTGCCGGGTACCGAAGCCTCTGATGTTGTAATTTTAGGCGGTGGTATCGTTGGAACAAACGCTGCGAAAATAGCTGCCGGACTGGGAGCGCATGTAACAATATTAGATGTTAGCCTCCCGAGGCTTCGTTACCTCGATGACGTAATGCCGAAGAATGTCACGACGATGATGTCTAATCCTTATAATATTCGCAAACTTATTAAGCGAGCTGATCTTGTCATTGGCGGAATTCTTATTCCCGGAGCAAAAGCGCCGCGTCTGATCACGCGCGAAATGTTAAAAGATATGAAAGAGGGATCGGTGATCGTTGACGTTGCAGTTGATCAGGGCGGATGTATAGAAACATGCAAACCGACAACGCATGAGAATCCGACATTCGTTGTTGATGGAGTCGTTCATTATTGCGTTGCAAATATGCCGGGAGCAGTTCCGATGACTTCAACTATTGCGCTAACGAATGCTACGTTGCCTTATGCACTTCAACTTGCGAACGAAGGTTATGAAAGAGCCATTTCATTAAATCCGGAACTGCGTGCAGGGCTAAATGTAATCGGTGGTCACGTTACCTATAAAGGTGTAGCTGATGCATTTGATATGAAGTATGAAGATTCGAAAATGTTTATCAAGTAAAGAGGAATGCCGAAAGTCACAATAGACGGAAAAGAATTTGAAGCAAAACAAGGACAAACTGTCATTCAGGTTGCCTTAGAAAATGGAATCGACATTCCGCATTTTTGCTGGCATCCTGGTCTAAGCGTAGCAGGGAATTGTCGCATGTGCCTTTGCGATGTTGAAAAAATTCCTAAACTATCTATTGCCTGTGCGACTACAGTAAGTGATGGCATGGTCGTTCATACGCAGGATGAAAAATCCTTAAAGGGCAGGGAAGATGTGATGGAGTTTTTGCTCATCAATCATCCTCTCGATTGTCCGATTTGCGATGAAGCGGGCCAGTGCAAATTACAGGATTACGCATTCACACATTCGCGGGGTGTTTCTCGATTTGAAGAAGAGAAGGTTCATAAAGATAAACGTGTGCCTTTCGGTCCTACGGTGCTCTTCGATGCTGAGCGATGCATTTCATGCTCACGTTGCATCCGTTTCGGTCAGGAAATTGCCGATCAGCCAGTGCTCACTTTTGTCGAGCGCGGCGATCATGTAACTATTGAACCATATCCCGGAACACAGCTTGACAATCCATATTCCATGAACGTCATCGATATTTGTCCTGTGGGTGCCCTGACAAGTCGTGATTTCAGATTTAAGGCAAGACCATGGGATATGTCTTTTACTGAAACGATCTGCCCCGATTGTGCACGAGGATGTAATATCCGAGCAGGTGTTCGTGATAATGAAATATTGCGTTTGGAGCCGCGAACCAATCCGAATGTTAATGATTTTTGGATGTGTGATAAAGGACGGCTTGAAGCATATCCTCCAGTGAATGCCGAGGATAGAATTTCAGGAGCATATATTAATAAGCAAAAAGCTTCTACCGGAGATGCTGCACAATTCATTGCAAATGCTCTGAAAAAATATAAAGCGGAAGAGGTTGTTTTTATCGCTTCACCTTTTGCAACGATCGAAGATAATTTTTCCTTTGCTGAACTTGCAAAACACGTTACAAAAAATATAGGTTACTTTCCGAATGTTGTAGGCGAAGATGCTAAGCTTCTTATTCGTGCCGATAAAACTCCTAATGCTTATGGCTTACAACTTTTAGGTATTAAAGAATTCCGTTCTGATCTTGTTGAGTCATTGCGATCAGGAAAGATCAAAGTAGTGTATGCGCTTGAAGATGATTTCTTATCGCGGAATAATTTATCGTTCGATAAAGTTGAATTTTTTGCTGTTCATGCGACCAATAGGACGGATACGACCGAGCGAGCAAATATAATTCTTCCGGCATCATCTTGGGCTGAGAAAGAAGG
>JANYLL010000320.1 GCA_025357895.1 Ignavibacteriota bacterium | reverse complement strand
CGGGAGATTTCCTGTCAGAAGCGAAAGAGTGATATTGCTATCTTCCGAAAGAGTTTGGAGTAATTTCGGAACATTCGGCAAAAGACGGAATGAATCAGGCGAGGTTTGCTCTTCAACCATGTCGGCTATCCATTCCATCATTACCTCTTCCTTTTCAAGATGCACTTCCGGAGATATGCCGGCAATACCAATCATATCGGCAATTATAGCTTTATCGGTTTTTCCTGAGAAACGATAGTTTTGAAGAGAAATTTTCCTATTAAAAAATGCTTCAACCATTCCTTCGAAAAGACGATGAGGATATTTATCTTTGTAGATTACAAGTGTACCATCTATATCGACCAGAAGCAGTTTATGTTTATTATTCATGGATTACTAAACACTTCTTACTAAGAGAATGTTAAGAGCATTCAACTTTTTACCGATACAACGTAATGGACATCTTGGCTTCGCGGCATTTTTCTAAGCTTGCCCGTGATTATATCACAGCATTCGATTCATCACCTGTGAATCTATTCTTCCCTCTCTCTCCGAATGAACGGGGTGACGCTTTCAAAAAGCTTTTAGAGCAGCGAGTAAAACTCGCCTCTACTCCTGAAGAAACTGCAAATCGGAAAGTACTCGTCGAAACGCTTCATAAACAGCACTCCAATGCAGGTACTTTGACAAAGAAAGTTCAAGCAAACCTTAATTTGCTACTTAATGAGCGATGTTGTGCCGTAGTCACGGGACAACAAGTAGGCATTCTCGGCGGACCGCTTTATACATTATATAAGGCGCTACATACCGTTATTTTGGCAAATCAACTTCGAGAATTGTACCCTGATTTTCAGTTTGTTCCGGTCTTCTGGCAAGAAACAGAAGATCATGATTTTGAAGAAACGTCCGGGATAAATATTATCACTTCAAATTTTGAACTGCGGAATGTTCGCTATACTCCATCAGAAGATATTTCTCGCAGGCAGATCGGCAGCATTACATTCGAAAAAAAAGCGTTGGAGCGAGTATTTTCCGAGATAGAAAGTTTCATTCCAAATACAGATTTCACTGATGAGATGCTTTCAATATATAAAAAAGCCTATCAGGAGGATTTTACTTTTGCTGAATCTCAGGCTCATTTACTTGGCGAGTTGCTTGGCGATGAGGGATTACTAATTCTCAACCCCAACACTCCGGAGCTAAAACGGCAAGCAACTCATATTTTCAAAAAGGAAATTGAAACTGCACCGTATCTCTCCGAGAGTATTCAAAACATCAGTAATGAAATTAAGAAACATGGTTATCATGCACAGCTCGATCCACAAGGAATGAATTTATTTATCTCCGATAATGGCAAGCGCTATAAATTAAGCAAAATTGGAGATGGATTTTCATATAATTCGCTACCACGTAGTACAACTGAAATTAATACTACGCTTTCTGAACATCCCGAGCGATTCAGCATGAATGTTGTGATGAGACCACTGGTACAAGATACCATTCTCCCAACTGTTGCCTATGTAGCCGGTCCCGGAGAGATCGCATATTTCGCTCAACTGAAAGTTGCCTATGAATGGGCAGGAATCCAAATGCCGCTTGTAGTACCGAGGATCAGCATGACCATAATCGAAGATCGTTTCGAAAAACTGCTCGACAAATATAAAATCACATCGGGTGGTTTTCTGGAACAAGCGGAAGATATTATTACAAATCTTTTACGATCAGATCAGGAAGAGATTCTTTCCGGTTCTTTTTCTAATGCTAATAAGGAAATTGGTAGTATACTTGAAACTTTACGAAAAGTTCTTACATCTACCGACGTAACACTCAACGCCGCATTAACATCTGTAAAGGGTAAAATCCTGACAACGCTGAAAGATTTTGAAGGGAAATCACTTGCTGCTGAGCGAAAAAAACAAAGCGGTACAAAACAACAATTCGAAAAGATGTTAAACGTATTACTTCCTGAAGGGAAATTTCAGGAACGTGAGCTTTCATTACTTTATTTTCTGAATAAATATGGAATGGATTTTTGGACACAATTGAAGAATGAACTTATCCAAAATCCTAAAAAAACAAATGAGCACCATATCATCAAAATGACGGACATTCTGACCCCTAAAATTTAATTTTGAATTTTTATTTTTGAATTGGCGTTATACGTGACCTTGTCAAAATATGCACCCGTAGCTCAATTGGATAGAGCATCTGACTACGGATCAGAAGGTTTGGAGTTCGAGTCTCTACGGGTGCACTAAGTCCTTAATAATCAATGAGTTAACTTTTTTCGTGCACCTAATGTGCACCTTAATCTGCGACTCCATCCGCTTTTAATATTTTCTTGAGAGTAAATTCTAGGAGATGTTTAGTATCTTTTGTATGTCAATAAATATTCCCAAAATATCGATACTTTAATTTGGAAAATAAATTCTTCAGGAGAGAGCGCCATGGTTAACTAGCATATTAAGATGGAGTCGCTCGATTTGAATCTGGATTTTTTGTAAGCAGATCTTAGCGATTATCTACGACATTATTCTCAGTACTGCGATCGGCTGTATAATATCTTTTCACATTTCGTAGTTTGTAAATGACGATTCATAATGTATCGGTAACTAATGGGTAACAAAAGATCCATTGTTCCCTTCGTGACAAACATACAACAATAT
>JANYLL010000307.1 GCA_025357895.1 Ignavibacteriota bacterium | reverse complement strand
CATTAGCACCAAAAACCCAGACACCAGTGAGATTTGTCTCAGAAGGAATTGTAAATTCCTTCCATGTAAAGGCATGGCTCAGGGAGTCTTTGTTAATGTTGCAGGTATCACAGGGATGATGAGACGTATCGGTTTGACATGTATCGCATGTCGGAGGATCAACAATATGTTTCTTGCAGGAAGTGAAAATACTTCCTGCAAGCATTAAGCCGATAAAAATAGCAGGTAATATTTTCATAGCTTTTGGTATCGACATAATGCAAAGCAGGTTAAATGCTTTATTAATTACTCACGACTAAACCTTTTTCTACACTTCCGTAATTTGTAGATAGACGCAGAAAATATGCTCCACTTGGGAGACCTTCAAGTCGGCATTCTTTTGTGTACGTGCCTGATTCAAATTTTTCCTGAGCCAATGTTTTTACTTTTACTCCTATGCTTGAATAGAGAGCTATCTCTGCTATGGTTGCAGAAGGGAAGTAGTAGCTAAAACTGAACTTTCGGTTTGCTACGGGATTCGGAGAGATCGTAGAGAGCCAAAGATTAACGGAGTTAATTACGACAGGCTTTACACTTGTAGTCGGTCCCAAAGTTGGTGTAGGTGTTGCCACATAAACAAAAATATCGCCGTCTCTAAATGACACCCTATTTTCCGTCCAGGCTGCCGCATAGACGGTATCGGATGCGTCGCTGCCGATGTAGTCGCCGATAAAGGGAGCCACGCCTGAACCTCGGGAAATAAATGAGGGATCAAAATCTCGGTCTCCGATGAATCGGGGATATTCAGTCATTCCGCCAGTTAATTTTGCCCTGTATACAGAAACGAGTTGATTATCGGTTGTATCATCTTCAGATGAATAGTACAAGGCGTAGGCATCGCCCGTTTTCTGATTAACTGATACCCAAGGACAAAAACGATCGACCGATAGTGTTGAATGTGCCGGATTTGCAATGCCAACAGGTTTCGGTTCTGACCATGAAGTTCCGAGATCGCTTGAGGTAATGTAATATAGCACAGCAGCTGGTTGAATAGTATCGTTAGCGTTCCATGATCCGTAAACAAGATGAATCCGATTTGTTTTCTGGTCGATATCTTCGGCGATATATGGATAACAACGGAAACCGTCCGGACCTTTTAATCCCGGGCGGCTAATATTATTAACAGGGTATCCGGTATATCCGGCAATATCTGATCCGGTAAAAGTTTGTCCTCCATCAAGTGAAGTATACATTTCGTGTACGCCGACACCTCCGCTTTCACCATCTGCTGAACTAAACGTTAAAATTACTTCTCCATTCCGCCCAGTTTTAACTTCTGCAAATTCGATGAGGGTTTCTGTCACCGGTACAACACTGCTCCACGTTTGACATTTATCATCACTCCATGCAATGCGTGCCCCACCACCTAATTGACCTGAATTATCAGGGAAGTGAACCCATGCGACATACACTCTTCCATAAAACGGACTTTTCGGATTTCTATCAACGCAGATATGCTCTTTATCTTCGAATCCTCCGATATCGGGGATAGGGACAATATATCCACCATTCTTCCACACCCTACCATTTTTTGAAGTAGCGACGATGAGATTATCAAACTTGAATGAATTGTCGCCCGCAAGATAGGCATAATAAAAATATCCTGAGTCATCTACAGATAGAGCCGGGTCACCATACGCTTCATAAGCGGTAAACTCTATTGCCGGAGGAATGGGGATAAAGTTTGTATGCCAGTTCTTACCTCCATCAGTTGATGTATAAGAAGGCATTCCGGATGAATACATTCGAGTGTCGTTCGCACCTGCAACAATGATTTTTTGATCCAGGCGATTGATAGCAATCGTTGTTTCATTTTGATCAGAAGTATTCCGGGTTACATTCTTTACTGATCCGGTATCCGAAAAATCAGCTCCTGCAACGACGGGAATTTCCGGACTTATTTTTGTAAGGTCATAGCCAAGTCTTTTAAACACCCGCAATTCCATAAGGCGGCTATAGGCATCGGCATGCTCATAAAGATAGCGGTCGCGACCGGAGATCGAAAGTTCAGTTTCAAGAGCAGCTTTATATGCAGCGCGATCAATCACCGGATGCTGAATTTGTGCATGGAGAACTCCTGAGAAGATCAGTACTGACACGATAGTATAAAACCGATGCAGACATTTCATAGCGAATAAAATATAGTACACAATTACTGCAATTTGACCGATTCCCAACATATATAAGACACGAAAATCTGAAAAGAGTTTCAGGAAAAAGCAGTTAAAAAGCGATGATCTATTGCAGTATGGGCGTCTCAAATATGGATGCAAAATTTTTCAAGAACTTATCCTCCCTATTTTATTTTTGCTTTATCATGAAAAAACTCTTCATCATTCTCTTCCTGTCACAAACTCTGGCAGCCAGCGCCCAGCATCATATAAAATTAAAGATCATTCATTGGAATGATTTTCATGCGCAGAATATGCCGATGACGGTTAAAGGTCCGGATGGCACTCGTTATAATGTCGGAGGTTTTGCTTATTTCAAAGCCGTGATCGATAGTCTTAAGCAGGTTGCAGTAATGGCGCATGAGCCATACTTATTATTTGATGGAGGTGATAATTTTCAGGGTACGGCGATCTCCGGTCTTACAAGAGGAGCATCGCAGATCACATTAATGGATATTATTCATCCAGATGCATCAGCGATCGGTAATCATGAGTTCGATTATGGCTGGCAGAATATAGATAGTTTGATTCGCTTCAAAGCGATGTATAATGTAATAAACGCTAATATATCGCATGAAGATGGAAAATCATTTGCACCGCCTTATATTATTAAGCAGTTAGGCTCATTGAAAATTGCCATCATCGGCTTGACCACCGATGATTTAAAGAATCTTACTCTTCCTGAAAAGATCCATGGCTTGAAAATTGCATCATGCGAAGGAGCCTTAAAAAAGACACTTGTAGAAGTTAATAAACTCAAACCAACAGTTATTATTGTCATCAGTCATATCGGAGTCGATGCTGACCGCGAACTTGCGAAGAAATTTCCCGAAGTTAATATTTTTATCGGTGGTCATTCGCATACTGCTCTTCAAGAACCTATAAAAGAAAATCGTTCTGTTATCGTACAAGCAGGGTCGAGAGGGCGATATGTCGGCGAGCTTGAATTAAATATTGATATTGACGGAGATTCTCTTCTTACCTATTCTGGCAAGTTGATAGAAACAAAAAATAATCGCATCACCCCTGACCCATCTATTGTGCAGCAGATAGAGATCATGGAAGCTCCGGTTATAGCAAAATATGCCGAGACGATAGGAGTGCTGAGAAAAGATTGGAATGCTCATTATAGCAAGAACAATAATCTCGCTGCTTTCGAAGCAGGAATTTTTCGTGAAGATCTCGGAGCAGATATTGGGATAATAAATTATGGCGGTTTGCGAAAATCTCTTCCTGCAGGAAATATCACGATGCGCGATATTTATGAGATCAATCCATTTGGGAATGAGATGGTGAAATTTAAGTTAATTGGCTCGGAAATAAAGCCTACGTTGGAATGGATGTTCGATGACAAGAGTACCGAATCTTGCGAATTTTCAGGAATAACATGTAAAGTTGATACTAATGCTAAAGCGGGAAAGAGAATATCCGAAATTCTTGTCGCAGGAAAAAAAATAAATCCTAAAAAATTGTATACGTTTGCGACAAATATTTTCGTTGCTTCCCATCTTCATTCTATTTTTGGACTGGATGAAAATACTCATCCTTTAGTGCATATCGGTATAACCGATTTCGATCTTCTGGTAGATGGCATCCGCAAGCGGAAAGATATCTCAGGAGAGAGCGAGCAGTGGATCAAGGGAATGTAAAAAATCCCTCCATGTTATGGACAATTGCCTGTACCTTCGCAAGGGCTTCGCCGAGTTTCTCAGGATGCTTACCGCCTGCCTGAGCAAAGTTTGGTCTGCCGCCGCCCTTGCCTCCGACAATTTCTGCAACTGAGCCGACAAGTTTTCCGGCTACGACCTTCTTCTCTTTTGCAACATCATCGCTTACAAGTGCTACAAGTGACACGTTGCCATCGAGTTTTGTACCGAGCACAATAACTTTGCCGTTACCCATCAGCGATTGTACCATTTCGGCAAAAGATTTTAACTCTTCTGCATCGGTGGCGTTAATTTCTTTTGTCGCCACAGATATATTAGTAGCTTCAAGCGGCATTACAGATCTCACGATCGCCTCAGCTTCGGATTTACGCGAACCAAGTTTTAGTTTTGCGATTTCTTTCTCTAATTTACGTTTTTCGTCTTCAAGTTTTTCTCGTTCATTTGAAAGTTCATTGTTTTTTTGAAGTTGTTCAGCAATCCACCTTTCGACACCTCGTCCGGTAACGGCTTCGATACGCCTTGTGCCGCTTGCAATACTGCCTTCGCTGACAAGTTTGAAAAG
>JANYLL010000257.1 GCA_025357895.1 Ignavibacteriota bacterium | reverse complement strand
CCACCGAACCGGGTGAAATAGTATTGGAATCATCTCTTTGAGGAAGAGGGGAAGGAAAATAAGAAACGGTGTTTAAATTTGGGGCAACCGAGAAGGAACATATAACAATTGACAATAACGGATAAAATTCTGACGACGGTTGTTGGAATTCAGTTTTAAGGACCAAATGTTTACAGCAATCAGGGTAGCAGGACTTTGTTTTCTGATCACTGTTCTTATCACATAAGCTACAGGAAGTTTGCTTCACTTCTACTTTCGGGCATGTGCAATTAACTATCGTAACGCCGACAGTGGAAAAAATAAGTGCCGTCAGGACTATAATGCGAAGCATAGTGTTAAAACCATTTCTCATACCAAAAGGTTTCTTTTAGCGACATTCTTGATTATAATAGCTTTTTTAGAAGAAAATTATTCATGAAGCATTATATTTGGTTGGAAAACATATCTAGATGAATACTCCCTATTGTTCGTAAGCGGGAATTGTAATGCAGCACCTAGGAAGAAATTCTCCATGAGTTTCACCTTTACACCTCCAAGCAGATTAAGAATCGGACGTTCTCCGCTTTGACCAACACCTGAAATTTCAGAGACAAGAAAAATCTGCTCCGATAACTTGAAAACAAACGAAGCGCTTCCTTCAACCAGATCTTCCAACGGGCTGTAATGAAGCACTTGATTGAATGCGAGATCCGAGCTTGATAGGGTTGTAGCAAAGCCAACTAACGTATAAACGCTTCTATGAGCTTCTTTACCGAGGGGAAACTCAAATTCGATCAAAGGCGAGAACCCGCTCATTCCGTCTTTACTTTTCAGAACTAAAAACTGCACCATGGCTTCTAAGGTAGGATCGTCAAATAATCCCTCACCGCCAATAAAGAGCCCAACAGTTTTTGATAGACCGGTTTCAAGCTGGAAATTGTACTCGATATTTGATTTACCTTCATTCTGAGATGACACCGCTGCTATTCTTATGCCATAAGTACCAACCTGCAATGGCATCCCCATGTGAGTAAAGAAAGACATTGGCAGCATCATTTGATTTTGCATATCCGGCATATACTTCTGCGTCATGGATGAAGTATCCATATCCATTTTTCCCATGGGTTGTGCTTTAGCAGAAAAAACGTTAATCGATAAAACAAAACAACATGATAAGCAAAGGCATACAGACCGTTGAATAAAACGTAACATATCAATCACACTCAATATTAGATGCATAACAGCACCAAACCAAAACCGCTGGGGTCAATTGTTATGGGAGTTTGTGCCGACAAGACACGGGTAATGAAAAATGCCAATGTGAAAAAGATAGCACTTCGTTTTGTAATCATAAACGATTTTTTTAAATGAAAAACAACACAATTTCGGGATTCATGAGAATTCCCGATCTTACATAAATGCTTTTCAGGGGAAAAAGTTGCAGAGTAACGTTAGCACAGATATACTTTTGTTAGTAAGTTATTAATTTTAAGTAAAATACAGAATTTTCTCCACTGAGAATAAGGGTATGTAAACCGGAAATAAGAGCAGGTTCGTCAATGGAAAAGGAATTCCACCCTGCAATATATTCTTTTGAAGAGTAGCTTCTTATTTTTTCACCTAAAATCGAATATAATTCACAATTGAGCTTTTCTTGGTTGGGAAGAAAAAAACGCACAGTCGTAGCATTATGGAATGGATTGGGGAAAGCAGAAATTTGCTTATTTAAGTCACCATCAAAAGAAACGGCGCCGGGATTGGATGGAGTGATATGTAAAATTTTCCCAACAGATGGAACATCATCTGTCATGGCAAAAAGTATATAGTAACCGATTGGAAGTTCTACATTATCTTTTGGCAAGACTGCGTGAATGGTATCCCCCGATTGCGTGAACGGAAGCTCTAAAAATCTTGCAATGCCCGTATTCATGAAGTGTGTAACTGCTTCCGTTCCTTTCAATACGATACTCGTCAGCGCAGAAGTTTTTGCAATCCGAAAGACAATTTCAGATCCTCTTGAAAAATCTGTTTGGTTCAAATCTTTTATTTCCGGTCTTATTCCCTTAAATAGATAAGGAGGACTAAAACCTTCTATTACACTCGTATCTTTGGGTTCTTCACCCGGCTTGCCTTCTCCGCCTGTAAGAACAACTCGCCCATCGGGTATGAGAATCGGTGTAGAATGATACTCTCTTGCAAAGTTCAACCCGCTCATTCTTTGCCAAGAATCGTTATAAGGATCGTACATATCAGCTAATCTCATAGCTCCCCATTCATTTACATATGAACTATCGTTTGTGGTTACCTTAAATCCACCGGTCACAAGAATTTTTTTATCAGGAAGTAAAGTAGATTTGCACCAATAGCGAATGGGCAGCATGTTAGCGCCAAGTTTCCATGAATTCAAAAGAGGATCATAAATTTCTACATTATCGGCAGGCTTTGAAGGATAGTACCGGGAATCATACCCTATGGAAACAACTTTTCCATTTGGTAGTACGGTTATTTCGTGGTCGGGGTGTTGACCGTCCGGATTCCGTGGTCCTTGAACGAAAGCCGCTGCGAGTCTCCATTTTCTCGTATCGGGATTAAATAGTTGCGGAGGACGATGAGTCATTAAGACCTCTCCTGTTTTGAGCAAAGCAATCGGAGAAACTTCATTGCCGATTGTTACGGTATCGGTATAAGTCCAGGTCATTGTTTTCGGATTCATGATCTCGCAAGTCTTGACTCGTTTTGGATTATCCAATCCTCCGCCTCCTATTGCAAGCAATTCTCCATCAGGAAATTGAATCATAGAAGGATACCACCGGTAATCGTTTATAGTATTTTCAACTTTCCACTCATCCTTTAGAGGATTATATGTCTTTACTTGCCGCGTTCCCGGACCATAGACTTCAGTTGCGGCGCCGCCTACAAAAATTACTCTTCCGTCTTGAAGCAATCCTACTGCCGCACAACCCTGAATGCTTTGGGATTTTGCCGCTTTCCGGATCGTATTTTTTACCGGATCGAAAAGAATCGGATCTTGTGTATCATGGCAATATAGAATTCTTCCATCAGGCAGCAGAGTAGCGGAGTTTGTGCCACCAAGTCTTTCGCCCGCTTTATTCAGTACTTCCCAAATTCCCTTATTAGTATCGGCTGAGAGTCGGAAATCGAAGCTTGTAAGGTTTGTCTTATCGACAGTAAGCGCGACCTGCTTATATTCATTTCCAGTCGAAGTTACTCCGAGTTCATATTTTCCTGGAGGAACAACTGTGTAAAAAGTGAAATATCCCGCTGTATTACTTCGGGATTCTGAAAAGAAGGTGGTGTCCTCCGAGAAAAGTGTTACTCTTGCATTGGCAAGTGGAATTCCTGCCTGATCGTGAACAGTACCATAAATCTGTTGCGCGGAAACATTCGAAAAGAAGATTGATGCAAAAAGAATACTTACGGAGCCGCAAATAGAATAAAAAATTTTCATAGACATTAGATAATGGTATTATTAAACACAGTTTTTCGTCGGTAGTTACAAACTATTTAAGACCAATTGACAGAGAACCTCCCCAAGATTATGTCTGTTCTATTTTTCTCTTATTCTCCCCTTCTCCCCTTCTTTTTACTTTTTTAATCAAATTACAAAAATGAGTCACGAAAAATATCAACACTGTATTGATGAATGCCTCGCTTGTGCGATCATATGCAAGCACTGTGCTGCCGGATGCCTTAACGAAAAGGATATAATGGCGCTTGCCAGATGTATCAAACTCGATTATGATTGCTCATCAATATGTTTTCTCGCTGCAAGCTATATGGGTAGCGGCAGTGAATTCGCAAAAAAAATATGCACCTTATGTGCCGAGGTTTGTGAAGCATGTGCTGCAGAATGCGAAAAACATTCAGATATGGAACATTGTAAGCTATGCGCCCAAGCGTGTCGCCGATGTGCAGAAGCCTGCAGGAAAATGTCGCAATAGTATCCCACAAGCAGTTAATAGAAATAATATCGATAAATAATCCCTATTCGATAAATAATCCCTATTCACATTAGAGAATAATTCTTCTGCCCTTGGTTATGCGATTATGTGCAAGTAATAAGCAGCAGGTGCGCCCTGAAATAAAATAATTGGCAACGGACAGGCTTTTGATACTATCCTAAATCAGTGCTTTATTAAATTATCGAGTGATAATGAATACGTTTTTGCACTCGCATCATAGGTAAGACTGTATTTAGCCGGATAGTAACCGCTTGTTTTAAAAAACTGCGGCTGTTTAATGTCAATGCTGAAATTTTGTTTGTTGTCGAAATCAGATTTTGTAACCATCGGCTCTACAAAATACATATCACCATGATAAAATCCATACATGAGGGTATGATTGAATGCTGTCCCATGATATTCTCCGGAAAGAGAATCGAACCAGTGCACTCCCATCTGTGCTTCTGCATCTCCCATCGACATGTAATCCTTAGGAATATATTTGGAAGAAACTGTGAATGTATCGTGTCCTTCTTTTACTGCCATCATCTCATTCATCGAAACGTTAAAACAGTGTATGTCGAGATAGGGCACATTATAAAAGGTCGGAGCGGGATCACCCATCGGAGCCCAATCAACTTGAATATGATCGAATGGCATTGCCTTTCCTGATCCCGATGAAGGCAGCATTAGCATCGTCATCATCATGCTGTCCTTTTCGAGACTTGCAAGGGCAGATTCCTTGAATGTAACACCCAACGAAGTTGGAGTGCCATTATCATCGGTTTTGACCCAAGATCTTATGCTATCATTGCCGAATGGCTGAGTGTCGCCAATGAAAGTTGCAGCTTTCGAAGGCGTCGTCGAATCGCTTTTGCATCCAGTGAACGTACCGAATGCAAAGACGATAACAAGAAATATCGAGTTTTTCATACTTCGTGAATTAAGTTGTTTAGTCACAACAAAAGGCTCAATGAACTTGCCTTCAGTTATTGTGAATTAAGTAAAATAAGTACCTGATAAAGTAACGAGGCATCAAGTGTTAATCAACGGATCCCTGTTTCGAAAGATTCATCCGCTCTTGATAGAATATTTTTTCCAGTAAGATTCAGAACTGCAATCCGAAGGTAGATTGGCTCAGACCTATTGTCGCACTGGTCTATCCATTTTAATTCCTCTTATTGTTGGAAGACCCTTAAAGACGAATATAGTAAAGATCCCCTTACTCCCTTCCGTGAGATTATCAAAAAGCGCCTCCTTTGATACTGGAAAGGTCATCGTCATTGCAGGCATATATCCTTTGATCTTCCCGTGCTTGAGGGTGATCTTTTTTTCTTCGCGATAGATCTTTTTTATTATTGCATGAACCTTATAAGTTTTTCCAGCCGTCTCTGTATGCCGTAGATTAGAGGTGTCCGGAGGAACTCGCTCTTGTGCTGAGACATGAACAGGGAAAGAGAATAACGCTAAAATCAGAAGACATGCGGAAAATAATTTAGTCATGACTGTTTCCACTATATGTTAATTTCAAAATCCGTTTGCAATTCCGACGGAGTATCCCGGTAATTCTGTCACAGTTACAATTTTTCGGGTTACCCTGTCAATAACAACATAAGAAGATGGTGAAACAGCAGCATACGATGAGTTATGATGATGTCCACCAAGCAGATATTCGCAGGCAACATAGACGTATTTTCCATCGGGCGTGAACGTCATGTCATGTGGACCTTGGCTTACGCTATCAATATTTGCTATAATGTGATTTGTTGCAGTACTAATAACATGGACGGTATTCACCCAGGTAGCCGCCCACAGTTCTGATCCATCCGGTGAAAGCGCTTCAGCACGCGGCGAGTTCGGAAGTTTGATACGCGAAATAATTGAATCTTTCTCAAGATCGAATACAACAACTTCGGATGTATTCACACACGTTACATACATTCGTTTTGAATCCGGAGATAGTATTATTTTAGAAGGTAAATACTGCCTGATATAATCCTGCGAAACAGGTACTTCAACATCCGGTCCGAGAGGTAAATTACTTATCACCGAATCAGTGCGTGTATCTATTCGTAAAATATTGTCAGAGTTATAGCCTGATATATAGGCATACTTACCATCAGGAGAAACTGCAGCAGCAAATGACTGCAGGATAAGTGGCGAAGATATGGTCTTGGTAAGCTGCATCGTAAGAGGGTCGAAAACTACGAACTGATTACCGGTGACCGAAGAGATGTCGGTGATATATCCTTTCAAACCGTCCGGAGTAACAGCAATTTCATTCGGATAAATATTCGACGTGAATTCCCCTGTCATTGAGTATGCAGCCTGATCGTATCTTCTTATAAGCCCTTTACCGCCTATCATTGCAACAATAACACTCTTATGATCGGGCATTGCAGCAATAGCTGACGGTTGATATGTATTTGACTTAAGACCAACGGGAATAATACGGATCACTCTTTGCGTATTGGCATCTATAACGCTGAACATATCTTCTGTTTGGTTAACGACAAATAATTTCTTTGTGACGTCACTATATGGGATTTTTCCGTCAGCACTTTTTGCTCCTTGGTTGATCCAATCAAAGAACGCTTTTTGATCGGCTTTAGAAAGATGATCAATATCCGAAGGCATGGTCGGAGTAATAACAGATCCTACTGTTGTATCCGTATTGATATGCCCGAATAGATGACTTTTTAGAGCCATAAAAGGAATGATCTCATTTAAAGTTGTTCCGCCGCTCATCATAGCCTCCCATGAGGTAAGGTCGAGCTGATCGTTATTGGCATTGGCATTACTATGGCAATTACTACCTAAACAATTTGCTTCAATTAGTATGCTGATATTCCCCGGATAATTTCCGCTATATTTTGGCTCGGAAGTCGGATGTTGACAGGAGCAGAAAGCGATACAAACGACAATAAATATCTTGCGCATAAGGGATAACCCCGTCTTTTATCCAAAACTAACGAAAGGGATTTATTTGTAAGTTCCTTTGGTTTCAATCTTTAGGTAAAAGCAAGTTATTTAAATTAAAATAATTCAGGGGTACAAATCATGAGGAATTTTTTACGGTTTGGTATTATTGCATTTATTTTCTGTTGTTATACAAGCAATCTCTTTGCGCAAACAGGGAGCTCAATTGATAAATACCTCGGAGCATCAACTAAATTAACCGTTATCGGCTCCGCCTCTGATAATCTTGCCGTTCCTCAGGACCTTAAATTTTCTCCTGTTCCATCTCGCAAGAATGAACTTTGGGTAGTGAACTACGGAGATTATAATAAAGGCGGAAATATGGTCATTTTCTATGATGCAGGAAAGCCAACTCAATGGTCTGAATATCGTCACGATTCCCACAGCCAGCATTTCATGATCTATCCAACTGCTTTTGCCATGGGCTCTCCCGACAGTGGATATTTTTCAACAACCGGTGAAGCTCTTAATAACACGGGCGATCCAACAAGCACATTTATGGGACCCGTACTATGGGATTCCGATACAACAAAATTTGCGCGCATCAATCAGAACAATTGGGTAAACGGACAACCTCTGGGCAGTCATATCGACATGCTTCATCAAAGTCCTTACTCTATGGGTATTGCATTCGATACGTTAAATTCATATTGGGTATTCGACGGCTATCATGGATGCTTATATCTTTACGATTATCAGAAATCCCACGGCTATGGAGGCGATGACCATTCAGACGGGAAATTACTTAAGTACAAAGAGGTTAAACTTAAACGCATTCCCAATCTGCCAAGTCACATGGTAGTCGATAAGAGTACAGGTTGGCTTTATATTGTTGATAATGGTAACAGAAGAATCGTACGCGTTGATACAAAATCCGGACACCTTGGAAATGATCTCAACGCTCCGAATGAGACTCTTCAACAATATTCAGAAATGGTGGGAGTAAAATGGCAGACAGTAGATTCGGGATTTACAAATCTTTCAGGAATCGCCTATTCCGATGGCAGACTGATCGTCGGCAATAACGGCACCGGAGATATTAGAGTTTACAATACGATGACACTGGCAAAGCCTACATATTTAGGAACAATCCAAACTGCCAATCCGGGCATGGTCGGATTAACGATCGGACCTGATTCCAATATTTGGTACGTTAACCGCACTAAAAATCAAGTTGTAAAACTCACTCCGACAGGTGTCGCTCCCGTGGACGCTATCCTCTTAAGTCCTGCAACAGGCTCATCACAGGTTGCAATTCCTGCCTTCCTATCATGGGTAAAAATGACAGGGGCTGCTTCATATCATCTTCAAGTATCATTAAGATCTGATTTCTCAACATCACTCCTTGACTCCACCGGAATTACCGGAACGTCAATGGGATTTCCTAACCTGAATAATTCAACAACATACTATTGGCATGTCATTGCAAAGAATAGTGCAGGTGAAGGAAAGTGGTCTCCAACATGGTCTTTCAGAACTATAGGAACAAAGCCGAATACAATAGCTCTTATTTCTCCATTCAAGAGTGCTGTAAATATTTCGTTAAAACCGACTCTTACATGGGACTCATTGATTATTGCAACCGGATATAATCTTCAGGTCTCGGATCATGGAGATTTTAGCGTGACAACTGTTGACCAAAATAATATTGTAATTCCCCATTTTGGATTATCTGGTCTTACCGCTAAAACGCAATATTATTGGAGAGTCAGAGGCTTGAATGACGGCGCTATTGGGGACTGGTCGGATGTATGGTCATTCACGACGCTGGACCCCGCTTCAGTAAAAGAAAATGTTTTAATTACATCAAAGATCACTTTCGATGAAATCTATCCGAACCCTACTTCGGGAAATTCAACTATCGCATTTACTATAGCTGAACCAATTCATCTTCGCATAGCAATTCGTGATCTATTAGGCAATGAAATTGATGTTCTGGCTAGTGAGAATTTTGAAAGCGGAAAACATTCCATAACGATGAACTCTGCACTTTTACGATCAGGCACATACTTTTATCAGTTTACGCTTGACCAAGGCACTTTCTTAAAACCTTTCGTTGTAAGAAAATAAAAGATAAGTATTCGTTTTACCGAAAAGTAACTTTTTACCATCTGTTAAAGAGCATTCGCAACGAATTTAAAATATAACTTTTTTGTTTCCAAAACGTTCATAAATCAAACTTTCCTATGAAAAAAACTTTATCCGTGTTTGCATTGCTGGCGGCATTTTTATTTTTCTCCAACCATGCAATGGCTCAGGTACCGACAACTGCTTCTGATTTCACGCTTACTGATTGCTCTGGAACAGAGCATAATCTGTTCAGCACCCTTGATAAAGGTGATGTTGTCGCTATGGAAGTCGTTATGGGATGTCTTCCGTGCGTACAGGGTCGAAAAGCTTTAGCAAAGATCGAAGCAGAATACGCCGCATCTCACCCTGGGAAATTTCATATTTACACTTTCGGATTTACTTCGAGTGTAAATTGCAGCAGCATTCAACAATGGATGTCATCCAATAGCATCAACGGTATAAGCTTCGGCGGAGATGATGGAGTGAATGCAGATTACGGCGCTTCAGGCGGTATGCCGACGATCATCCTCGTAGGAGGTTCAGATCATAAAGTTCTCTATTGGAAACAGGGTTTCGCCAATAAAGATACTGTTGCAATGAAAACTGCGATAGCAAAAATTTTAACGCAAGCTTCCGTTGCATCTTCTAATAGCAATGAATCGTTGAGCGTTTACCCTAACCCATCGGCGAATTCCACTTCATTGAAAATTAATTGCTTGAATACCGACACTCGTCATGCCGCACTCTATAATACTAACGGCGTAAACGTCCTTTCCATCTTCGATGATAAACTTAGCACAGGTGAGCATACAATTAATTTTTCAACGAATGCTCTTGCCACTGGTAAATATTATATACATGTAACAACTGCCGGAAAGACTTCCGTATTGCCACTGACGATCGTTCACTAATTTTTTGAAAGGGTATTTCAATGAGAATTGCTTTCTTTGTAGGTTGTTGTTTTTTGATTTCGACCTCTGCCTCTGCTCAGGGCATAAGGACCTATTCCGTTGAACCTGGAACAAAATATGTTACTTCCACCAGTGTAATGGATGAGGTGACAAAGTATTACATCCATTTCAAAAACACGACGGGAAAAAACATTAATCTCAGTTGGAAAAAACTTTCCCTCGATCTTCCTGCTGCCTGGGATTACTCACTCTGCGATCTGGGAACATGCTATGCGGGCATACCCGAAGGAGAACATACAATGTATCCTGTAGAAAAGGATAGTAATGGATTCCTAGCTCCGAATATCTATCCCGGCGGCACAGATGGCACTGGTAAAATCATGATGCTTGTGTGGGATAAAGATAATCCTTTGGTTAGTGATACACTTACCTGGATAATCACAGCAGTTACCGCTCAAGCGGACGTACCAGTAATACATGCGCCCAACAAAGAATTTCGTTTATACCCAAACCCGGTAAATGGCAGAGCTAGTATACTATTTGGCTCTGTATCAACAGGAACTCTCAGCATTATCGATATGAAAGGCGTAAGCCAGCTACAGTTGACTGTAAACCAAGCAAAAACATTCGATGCCGATCTTTCCCAAATTGCATCCGGAGAATATATCGTGCTTTTCCTGAATCGCGATGGCTCGGTATTTCATACCAAACTCGTTAAGAACTGACGGACTTGCAACGGTTTTTTGTAAATGCCATTCTATTTTTTGCAGCGATTACTTCTGAAGCAATTGCCACTCCTCAAACGCTGTATATTAATCGAGGCTCTTTCGTTACCATAAAGAAAACGACATTCCCTTCTCTTGCCGTAAATACTACAGAGGTCTATGATGCCCATAATGCAGTGATTGCTGCAACTCCGGGTGAGGTGTTGAATTTGACGATAATTAATAATGATTCAGTACTTCATGGATTTTCGGTTACTGGATTTACTTCGCAATCGGTAACTATCAAGCCAGGAAAAAGTGCACAGATTCACCTGACGATCGATAAAGAAGGTATTTATCTGTATTACGATAGCATTCAATATCCATCATTTGTTTACTTGGGCGCAGCGGGAATGATCGTTTCTTCGAAATCAACCCATCGTTCTTTCTATTGGAACATCAAAGAGCAGCAAGCGTCCTTGAATGAAAGCATTTCTCGCGGCGGTAAATTTTCTAAGGGTAATTACGATCCCGATTTTTTTACGATAAACGGACTGAGCTATCCTGATATTCAGGCTGACACAACTGCAAAAATTTGGGGATCGGTCGGTGACACCGTAAGTATCTATATGGTAAATACCGGGCAGTCAATGCATTCCATTCATTTTCATGGATTTCATTTGAAGTGCTTATTCTCCACATCACCGAATATTCGGGCAGGATGGGAAAAAGATTCGTGGCCTATCAAAAGCATGCAAGGAGTTGTCTTAGAGCTTGTTATTGATAAAATAGGTAGGTATTCTGTTCACGATCATAATCTCGTTGCAGTCTCTGCGGCAAAGACTCATCCTAACGGAATGTTCATGATCATGGAAATGAAATGAAGAAGATCACTTTCATATCGTGTCTTTTCTTAACGTTCTATGGAAACATCTTTGCGCAGAAGACTGTAAAATACAATGTCTATCTCCGCAGCGATGCCGGAACCGATACGATGTGGGACGGGCGCATCATTCGTGTTTATGGAATAGCTTCAAGGCTTTCCGAAGCACCTCACATTCCTGCAAAAACGCTTTATTGCAATGAAGGTGACACCCTTATTCTTAAGGCGCTTTCGATCTCTCAGGGTGATCATCATACGGTTCATTTACATGGCCTTGATGCCACGACAATTAACGATGGTGACCCTGCCACAAGCTTTTGGCTTAACCACCAGCAGGAAGCCAACTATGCAGTCTATGCAGCTCATGCCGGCACATATCTTTATCACTGCCATGTCGCCGATGTACTTCATGTGCAGATGGGAATGTACGGACTCATCGTGGTAAAACCACGCGACGGATCAAATACAACTTGGACGGGCGGAACTGCATTCGACCGCTCTTATAATTGGATCCTTTCTGAAATTGATCCATCTTGGCACGATAGTATTCCCGTGCATGATGCTGTTGTCGATACTGTGCATATTCCTCCATATATTCCGAAGTATTTTTTAATTAACGGAAAAACGGAAACGCAGTTACCGGTCAATGACTCAACCGTTATCAGAGGAACGTCAGGTCAGACAATTTATTTGCGGGTCGGATCCATAGGCTTTTTCTATGAACGTCTGATTTTTCCCTCTTGGATGCATGCCCACAAGATCGATTCTGATGGGCGTCCGCTTGACGAACCAGTACAAAACGACACCATTGAGATCGCACCAGGCGAACGCTACGGAATATTACTTGATGCAGCGAGCAACAAACTTGATAATATCAATGTAGAATTCGTAAATATGAATACGGATTCTATATGGAGCGTACAGCATGTACCGGTAATTATTACTTCATCTTCTGTTGATGATAGTTATTCGTCTTCCGGAGATCTTCAGATATTTCCTAATCCAACCGAGTCATTTGTGACATTTTCATTCTCAAAAAAGGAAAATGACCAGGCTATTATACAAGTCACCGATATTCTCGGCAAAACGGTTTATTCTGGGAATGCCATTCTCCCATTGCAACTTGATATTCGGTCATTCCCGTCCGGAATTTATAGAGCTTCTGTAAAGACTAAGAATAGAAGTTTTCATGCATCCTTTACTGTCTATCATTGAGTTAAACGAATATTTTCTTTTGAACTAAATTAGGACTTTCTCTGTCGTATCTCTATAACTTTCAGAAAGGTTAATTACAATGAAAAACACATTAAGAAATCTTTTCAACTCGATTTTTAGAACACGGAAAAACGAAACTTCATCAGATTTTTGCGGCAATCCTGATTGTCTTTGCGGACCCGATTGTCAATGTGGACCATTCTGTAATTGTGGGACGAAGTAACTAACTTCTATTTTTTACGTATAATATATCGTGAAGAAAAAAGCGGCATATTATTTGTTCTCACTTCTCATTGTGCTTTCAAGCACATTCGGCATTGCGCCCATGGCTTTCTGTACGATGAAAGCACCTGCTCCCCAGCACTCCTGCTGCAAACCCTCTGCCACAGCATCTACGAAATGTCCTATTTGCGCATTTGATCTCAATAAAGTTGAGCCATCACCGGCAAATACTTCAGTTAAGTCACACCTTGCATCTCAGCATCTTCTTACACTTCTTCCCAATAATGCTGCGATCATCAATTTATCCGACCTTACAAATACCGAGAATTGCGTAATTGCATTTATTGATTCCAGTCCCCCTCTTTACCTTCAGCACCGCAATTTACGTATCTGATCTGATCCTGTAAAGCCAGGCTTTGTAAGTATAGCAGCCTTCTTTGCCGAGTGTTCGGATGCCTGATCTCGGTTATCCATTCATTCACCTTTGCTGCACTATATTTAAAAACGTATATATTATAAGGACCAGATTATGAAATCAGCTATTTTTGCATTTCTCTTAGCAGGCGTATTCGCCATCGGTTCGCTTAGCGCGACCACACAAACTCAAAGTACGGCTTCCAATAAATCCGCAGATTGTAAATGCGGCGAAAAATGTTCGGAATGCTGCGGCACTAATTGCAGTTCATGTACAATGGGCTGCTGCTCGAAGTAATTAACAGTTACTCTGTGGGGCGGACTATAGTCCGCCCTGCATTAAAATTTTTACAGAAAAAATAAATATATGAAAACATTTTTTATTGCGTTGCTTCTTGCATTTACTGCAATACTCAATGCCCATGCACAGATAATTTCAGCCGATGTCGGCGTCAACGGGCTGACATGCTCCATGTGCGCCCGAGGCACAGAAGAAACATTAAAGCGTCTTGATTTTATTGACAGCATTGATGTCGATCTCAATACGCTGGTGGCACATATCACATTCAAAAAGAATATGAATGCTCCTGTAGAAGATATTGTCAAGGCAGTTGAAGATGCAGGATTTTCCGTTCGAAATATCACTGCTACTTTTAATTTTAGCAATCAGAAGGTCGGCAAGGACGAGCATATTGATTATGGTAACGACGTCTTGCATTTTGTGGGAGTCGAAGATCAGACACTTAATGGTCCTGTCACATTGCGGTTTATTGATAAACCTTTCGTTTCAAAAAAGGAATTCAAAGAATGGTCGAAGAAAACTTCGATGACCTGTTATAAAAATAATAAGAAAGATGCCTGTTGCCCGGTAAATGTAACACCTACAAAACGGCTCTTTCACGTAACGGTAACCTCGTAAATCACTCTTGTACCGGGGCGGACTTTTAGTCCGCCCGAACAGAATAATCTGTTCACTAATAATCTATGAAATACCTGATCCCTATTTTTTTCTTTGGATTTTTCGCTGCAAGATCCTCTGCGCAAGAACTTTTTATCTATTCAGAGCCGGCAAGCAATATGCCTAACCGATCGTATGGCTTTGTTATCGGAGCAGAAAGTTTTGGCAAAGCAGGGTCTTTTTTTACCAGAAATGATCTTGGATTTATGTATGAAGTGACGGGCGCCCTGATGACGACGGTGACATTACATGCTTCAAATTATTATGGGGGGTACGACTTTAATAATGTTGATGCTTACGCAAAATACAGGATCTTCAGCGACGACGGATTCAAGCAGCATTTTCGAATCGCAGCGTATGCCATGGGGGCAGTCGGAGAGCAGCGGAATACATTTGCAGATGTCGAACTTGAAGGTGGCAACAGAGGGTTGGGAGCAGGGTTTATTTTTACATTATTGCAAAACCGTTTTGCACTTTCTTCTACGATCGGAGTAATTACACTTGTTCCGGATGTGAAAGCTGCACCGGGTATTACTTTTCAGGATGTTAGAAATTATAACTATTCCCTTTCAGCAGGATTTTTAGTTTATCCGGCTCATTATGAAAGTTATAGAGATCTCAATTTTAATCTTTATGCTGAGTTGTTAGGGAAATATATCACGTATGATCACATGGAGACCTCAATGCCGGGAATGATCATGCATGAACACGGCACAGTTCTTGATCTGGCTATAGGACCTCAGCTTATTATTAATTCGATTTCGCGAGTCGATCTCTCGCTGCGCTCAAGACTAATCTCAGGAGTCGCAGGTTTCCCAAAGCCCTGTGTATTACTACGGTTTGAGCAAATGTTTTATCATTGATCGCCTCAAATACCGGCATCGGTTAAAGATTGCGGGCGTAAGAACTCAGTTTTCAGTCAGCAAATTATACCACTTACCATTTTCCGGCGCACTGACTTTTGTACCCGGAAATGATTCCATGATGAGTTCTCCGAATGCATTCATTGCATCGATATCGCCATGAGTGAGCACCACATGCTTAGGACGCAGGCGATTAATAATTTCCAGTAATTCTTCACGTCTGGCATGAGCACTGAAGCGAAAGCGTTCGATCTCGCAGCGCACGGGAACTTCACGCTTCATGGAACCGAATTTAATACGCTGCCCTTTCTCGGCATGCGAAACAACATAACCCGGAGTGCGCGGATCGGTATATCCAATAAAACAGATAGCAAAATTTTTCTGACGGAGCCAGCGCTGGGCAAGGAAATAACTTGACGTTCCGGTCTGCATCATTCCGCTTGAAGCAAGAACGATGCTCGGAGTCTTAAAATATTTACCGCTGAAAAGTTCTTCACGCCTCGGCACTTCGAATTGAGGAATATCCTTTAAAACTTCCTGATGGTTTAATCTGGAATCACTGTAGGCAAACTTATCGTAAATATCGGCGATACGTCTTCCCATTCCTCCGGTATAGATATCGACAGTCGGAATTCGTTTAGCCCGCATCCCATCCCAAAGCATTGCAAGAGCTTCCTGCATTTTACCAAGAGCAAAAACCGGAATTAAAACAGATCCGCCTCCTTCGAGAATTCGCGTAAGTGTAGCTTCAAGACGGACTAATTCTTTTTCGCGCGAATGGCTCAGATATGCATCTACTTTACCATTAGTAGATTCACTGACGACAACATCAACCTGCTTATCAGGAAGATCTGCACCACCGATAAGGTATTGAGTATGAAGTGATGTATCGCCTGTATGGAATAAGCGTTTGCCATTGTGCTCGATAAGCAACCCGACTGCGCCAAGGATATGACCACTTTTATAAAAAGTAACTTTGATCTGCTGATCTTGCGGAGCCGCATCGTTGAGAATAAAACTATTATTGATCTTACGTGGCTCTATATTGCGTAATATCTCATCAATTTTTTCTAAAGAATAAAAGGTAAGTTTATCTATTACTTCCTGAGGATGCTGGCGCGGAAGCAGACTTGACGAGTTAGAAAGCATGATGCGTGCAATCTCCGTAGTTTCAGGAGTTGCGATCACACGTGCCTGAGGCTGAGATTGCAATAAAAATGGCACTCCTCCCAAATGATCCGTATGCGCATGGGTGATGATGAAGGAGTTGACACTGTAAGGATCGAGAAGTTGTGCTTTCGGAAAGGCATCCCAACCTATTTTTTCGGGATGTAAACCGGCATCGACAAGCAGACCGTATCCGCCCATCTTATAAAAATATGCATTTGCGCCGATTTCGCGCGCACCACCTAATGCCAAAAATTGAATCTGTTCCAAGAAGCCTTTTGTTTATCACATACGAGTCCCATACATATTATGAGATTTTCATAGAGAAAAGCGTTTTCTATGTGTATTTTAGCCCAATTTAACACGCGAAGTTATTCTAAGAGTTGCATAATTTGTGATAGATACAAGTGAAGAACATATCTTTGGTGCGGTAATCCGGGAACGAACGATCGCCAAACAGGCGCTGCTTCTTATCGCAGCAATTGTTGAACTTGCTACGCATTACGTTCTGACAAATGCCCGATATTTGGGGCAGGGGCTAACTCCTCAATTCTTCCGTTTTTCGACCCGAAGCGATATTATTTCGAACGCACTTTTTTTCTTCATCATTTTTCTGATGCTCCGAGGTTTATTTGCTCCGTCCCGTATGAGCTTTTTACGAACGACGGCTGTGGTTCTTATCGGATTTATCATTTTCTGGATCACTTTAGGAGCAAAGAATTTTGAAGTCGGCGAATTTCCTCGCGCTGCTTCGATCACATACCTTTTGGCGCGATCTCTGTTCATCTCACTTCTGCTTCCCAGAAAAGAATATAATTTTTCCAGAGTTTCGGGGGCGATGCGTGTACTGAAAAATATGCTTCTCGTGTTTTGCGGTGCAATCATCATTTCATTTATTTTTTCATTTACGTATGAAGTTACTTCTGATTTCGAAGAAATGCGCCGCTTCGATGCAGATGCAGGAGTCATATTAGGTGCAGCAGTCTGGCACGGAAGCGAAAGCGGCGATCATCCAAGTCCCACACTACTTGAAAGATTAAAGCTTGGCGAGCAATTGCTGAAGCAGAACGTCATTCCCAAGATCGTCACGACCGGTTCGAACGCTCCCGGTGAGCGAGCCGAGGGGGAGATCGCAAAACTTGAACTCATAAAACGCGGCATTGACGAAAGCAAGATCGTTTCAGAAACAAACACCCATTCAACACTGGAGCAAGTTCTGTATATGCGCGATGAACTCGTCAAAAAACAAGGTTGGAAAAAATTAATTATCTTAAGTGATCAGTACCATCTCGCCCGCGCTCTTGAAATGTGCAAATTCAACGGCATTGAAGCTATCGGAAGTCCTTCCGGTATTAAGCAGACTTTTTACGATCTCGCCTATTACCGATTACGCGAAAGTGTTGCATTGCTGGCATATTGGATTTTGGGGAAATAGTACTTTTTCAGTGATACGGACTTTAGTCCGTCCCACTATCCGATTGGTTTTTTATAAGGAACGTGACTTGCACTTCACTTCGTTTTAGGCACATAACTGATGTTGGGGTATAACTCCTATGAGTTAACACTAAAATCCCCGCTTTTTTTTATACTATTTTATTAGCGATACCGTTGATGTCTGCAACAAAAACCGCCACTTCGCCTATTAAAACTGCCAGCACAAATGGCAAAATTTCAACTGAGCAGATCTCGACCGAACCTCAGGCACATCCCGGAATTTTTGATATCGTAACCGAAAGAGATCACGAACAAGTCGTTTTTTGCTCCGATAAAGCTTCAGGATTGCGCGCGATCATTGCTATCCATAATACCACGCTCGGACCTGCTCTTGGTGGCGCCCGCATGTGGACGTATGTAAACGATGGCGAAGCCTTGAATGACGTGCTTCGTCTATCGCGCGGCATGACCTATAAAGCGGCGGCGGCAGGTCTCAATCTTGGCGGCGGAAAGGCAGTGATTATCGGTGATCCCCATAAGCAAAAAACCGAACAGCTTTTCCGTGCTTTCGGACGATTCATCGAAGGGCTTGGCGGCAGATATATAACTGCTGAAGATGTCGGAACGAGCGTGAATGACATGGTGCATATTTTTCATGAGACAAAATATGTAACGGGAATTCCATTCGAACTTGGCGGATCTGGCGATCCCTCGCCTGTCACTGCTTATGGCTCATTCTGCGGCATCAAAGCTTGCGCGAATGTCCGTTACGGAAATGATTCACTTGAGGGCAGACGCATCGTTATTCAAGGAGCAGGCCATGTAGCTTCCACTCTTGCAAAACATTTGACAGAGGCAGGGGCGAAAGTTTTCATCACTGATATTTATGCTGAAAAGGCACAGCAAGTTGCAAAAGATTCAGGCGCAACCGTAATCCCTCCTGAAGAAGTTTTCGATATAGACTGCGATATTTTTTCGCCTGCCGCCCTTGGCGGAGTGATCAACGATAAAACCATCGGCAAATTAAAATGCGAAATTATCGCAGGACCTGCGAACAACCAGCTTGCCGATGAAGAAAAACATTCGAAAGAACTTGCAACGCGCGGAATTATGTATGCGCCTGATTATGTGATCAATGCCGGCGGACTTATTAACGTCGCAAGTGAACTCGAAGGATATTCGCAGCCCCGCGCATTAAAACAGGCTGAAAATATTTATAATACATTAAAGAAAATTCTTCTCCGCTCACAAGAACTGAATATCACGACGATCGAAGCTGCAAATCACGTCGTCGAAGAACGCCTCTCTGCTATCGGCGCAACGAAGCGCATCTATGCTTCGCAATCACATTTCTCCGGAAGATTCGGTGAGTCATGGAAGAGGAAAGATTAACAAAAAATGAACTCTCTAACTGTCCTTTTCTTAATTTCTTTTACTATTATAAGTTGTAAGACTTCGACCAATACCCCTGCTTCGAGCGATCTTATTCCTTTAAAAACAGGGAATGAATGGATTTATCAAACAAACAGTTATGATCGCTCCGGAAATATAACCACAACTATTACTGATACTACAACCATTAGCTCTGATCTCATTGCTCAGGGAATGACATGGCATTACCTCTCACCCAAGGGCATTGGAGGATTTATATCCAATCGTAATAATGGATTGTGGAGCTTCGATACGGCAACGCAAAAAGTTATTCTTCTTTATGAATACCCCTCATTCTCAGGAAATAGCTACGTCGCTGAATATGATAGTGTCTCATATAATTTAGGTGGGAAAAGTATTTTCCAAATTTCTATTAAAATTATTTCAACTAATGAGGAGGTTTCTACTCCGGCAGGTGTATTCTCCTGTTATCACTTTCAGTATGAAGCCGATGACACTCAGCAACATGGTGATGTGACTAGTATAGGCATTTATGCGCAGGATGTTTACATAGCACCTGATATCGGATTAGTGATGGTTACCGAACCAAAATATACAAACGGGAGCCAAGATGGAAGTAATATATTGTCTTTACTAAAAGAGTACCACTTAAAATAATTAGGTAAGCGTCGTCTTCGAAATTACTTTTCCTTCTACATCGATCTCATAAACAATAGGCACAGCATTCGGAATATTTAATTCTACGACCTCTTCTTTTGTAAGTTTATCGAGATTCATCACGATAGCGCGAAGTGAATTACCATGTGCAGATACCAAGACATTTTTTCCTTGTTCAACTAAAGGAAAAATATCTTTTTCGAAATACGGAAGAGTGCGTATCGCAGTATCTTTTAAGCTTTCGCCGTTGGGAGGTGGCACATCATAACTTCTGCGCCAGATCTTTACTTGCGCAGCACCAAATTTCTCAACACACTCTGTTTTATTTAATCCTTGCAGATCGCCATACATTCTTTCATTAAGAGCCGGATCTTTCATAATCGGAACAAGCTCCTGATCGGCTCCGCGAAGAGCTTCGGTCAGCGTATCAATTGCGCGGATAAGAACGGAAGTGAATGCGCAATCAATAGGAATAGCTTTGATAAGTTTTCCCGCTTCGAATGCTTCTTTCTTTCCTTTTTCCGTCAAGCCAATATCGATCCAGCCGGTAAACCGGTTCTCCGAATTCCATTGTGATTCTCCATGACGAAGAAGAATAAGTTTTCCCATATTTTTTAAGTCGTTCGTCGTCAGTCTTTAATCATTAGCAGAAATTAATCCTTTATCCTTGCGCCTTCACCCCTTTAATACAAAGGTCTTCTGGACCAATAATACATCGGCACAATAGCTGCGATTACCGTAAATAGTGTTCCGAGTCCGCCGCGCTCTGTTGCGTATGAAATAAAACTGAGCCCGCTTCCAGCAGTAAAGAAAAAATAATAGACGAGATTAGCGATCACCGAAGCGGCAAAAACAAAAAGTAAAAACGGCCAGTTACGAAGACGCTGCTTTGCAAGCTCACTGCTATAAAAATATCCAAGCAAAAAGCCGGCAAGTGTCAATGAAAGGGCATGCGCTCCGAGCGTTCCGCTTGAAAGAATATCGAGCGATAGCCCTAAGAGAAACCCTGCGATCTCTGCCACAACCTGTCCGCGCATTATGATGATATAGACTAAAAAGATCAGCACAAGATCGGGCATTGCCCCACCGATGGATAAATAGTTACTTGCAAGGACCTGGACGATCACAAGCAACAAGGCAACAACTGATTCGATCAAATATGGCACGTCTATTTTGTTTTTTTCTTTTTGCCAAGATCGGATTTTTTACTCATTTCATCCGCTGCTTTTATTTCGAGAGCAGCTTTTTCCTGCTCTAATGCCTCATCCTTAAGCACCACATAGCAGTGCTCAACCCGGAATGGATGCGCTTCAGGTATCACATAAATTTTTCTGAACATTGTATTAGGCTCCGGCTCCAATTTCGTAATTACTCCTACTGGTACTTCCGAAGGAAAGAACGTAGAGTACTCGCTTGTCACAACCAGATCGCCTTCTTTAACATCCAATGCTTTTGGCACATTGCGTACGGCAAGCTCATCGCCGCCTTCCCAAACCAGAATTCCGTCAACTCGTGTCCGGGCGATTTTCACTGCTACGCGCATATCACGATTAAAAAGACCTTCAACAAGACTGAATCCGCCATTCGTGGAATAAACGCGTCCTATTAAACCCCCATCAGTCATGACAGCCATGCCCTTTTTTACGCCGGAGCTTTCTCCGACCGAGAGCGTCAGCATATTCCGGTCACCGATAGATGTTTTTCCAACAATTTCTGCAGCAAGTAATTTCCATCCCGTGCGAAGCTTTATGCCAAGAAGTTTTCGAAGCTCTTCATTTTCGCCTTTGGCGCGGCGAAGCTGCGCAAGCTCGGAGGAGAGAAGAATATTATGTTCACGGAGATCAATATTTTCTCTGGAGAGAACAAAAGGATTCGGAACCCAGGAATAAAGCGATTGCAAAGAGCCGACAAAAACTGTGGTGATCGCCCGAAGCGGTTGAACTTCTGTTGATCGGGATAAGGCCATAAAAAAAAACGAGAGGAAAACAAGCAGCGTCAGAACGACGTACTCTTTGAAGAGGATGAAGAAATTCAAGAGTCGGCGCATCGGCTTTTCTCTTCACATAAATTAATAACGCTTACTCTTTAAGAGCACGCGCATATATTTCGGCAGATCTTCAAGCACGCGACCGGTCCCGCGTACTACTGCAGTAAGCGGATCATCGGCAACGTGAACCGGAAGATTTGTTTCCAAACGCAGACGCTCGTCAAGACCTTTCAATAATGCTCCTCCGCCTGATAGCATCATTCCGCGATCTAAAATATCAGCCGATAATTCCGGAGGAGTGCGTTCCAAACTGCGCTTGACTGCTTCAACAATTTGATTGACAGGTTCGGCAAGTGCCTGTCGCACTTCGATCGAACTGACTTCGATCGTCTTCGGAATTCCGGCTACCATGTCACGCCCCTTCACTTCAACCATCAACTCTTCTTCAAGAGGCATTGCACTTCCGACCTGACACTTGATAAGCTCAGCAGTGCGCTCACCGATTAGCATGTTATAATTCTTCTTAAAGAAAAGTACGACTGCATCGTTGAGTTCATCTCCGGCAACGCGAAGAGATTCCTGATTCACAATTCCGCTAAGTGCGATAACGGCGATCTCCGTCGTGCCGCCGCCAATATCAATAATAATATTTCCGACAGGTGCATCGACATCGAGCCCAATACCAATTGCTGCAGCCATCGGCTCGGAGATCAAATGCACTTCCTTAGCACCTGCATGTTCGGCAGAGTCACGCACAGCGCGTTTTTCTACTTCAGTGATACCGCTCGGAACGCTGATAATTATTCTGCGCGATGGCAGCCATGATGGATGAACTTTGCGGATAAGTTGGCGCAGCATACCTTCGGCAATTTCAAAATCGGCGATAACACCGTCTTT
>JANYLL010000204.1 GCA_025357895.1 Ignavibacteriota bacterium | reverse complement strand
GCTTCCGGCAGCGCTATCCCAGGGAGAAAGACTTGCCTCAAAAAAACCGTCGAACCTTCCGCATGCAACATAACAAAGGTCGAGTGCAGCGCTTCCAAGTCTGCGAACAAGCAATCCCCGTTTCAAGAATGCATTGAAGCGTTCGATCGTCTTGTTTTCATTCTTCGCAATATTATATGCAAAACCTGTTACGAAAAGCGAAAGTCCGGGATCGGTTATTTTGGAAACATGAATATTTTTTCCGTTTAAGAAAGCACCTCCTCCGCGAAGAGCTGTAAACATTTCATCGCGCGTTGCGTCGTAAATTGCTCCGCATTCAATGACACCGTTCACTTCAACGCCTATAGAAACGCACCAGATCGGAAGTCCATGTGCGTAATTTATTGTACCATCTATAGGATCGACAACCCAACGCACTCCTGAAGAAGTTTTAGTGCTGGCACCTTCTTCACCAAGATATTCATGATCAGGAAATATTTTTGCAACTTCCGATTGAATGAACGCTTCATTATGTTTATCAACGTTCGTTACAAGATCGAACTGATTTGTTTTTCGTTCGATCTGCAAACCTTTTTTTTGCTCAGCGAGAGCATAGATACCCGCTTCGCGGGCTAAGCGGGTTGCGAGATCGAGATATTGTTGGGATAAGTCCGATGTCGGGTGTCCGATGTCCGAAGTCGGGGAAATGACGTCGGATGGGTTTGACTTCGGACTTCGGACTTCAGACTTTAGACTTGTCATAAGAAAATATGTTATCTTTGAATTAATGGAAACATTCTTTTTCGCTCTTGCAGGCTACTTCATCGGCTCGATTCCTGTTGCCTATCTGCTTGTGCGAAAAAAACATGGCGTCGATCTACGCTATCAGGGATCAGGCAATATTGGAGCGCGCAATGCATTCGAAGTTACCGACAACAAACGTCTGGGCTTTACCGTGCTTATCCTCGATATGCATAAAGGGATTATCCCACTTGTTATTTTAAGCAAGATCGGATTTTGTGAGGTCATCCCTATTGTCGCCGTTACGATTATCTTAGGTCACTGCTACCCCATCTGGTTAAAATTCCACGGTGGACGCGGACTTGCAACTAGTGCTGCAATTGCATTGCTCATCTCGCCTGATATACTTTTGTGTTGGATCATTGTATATTTCGTATCAGGCTTTTTCAAAAAGCAAGTTCACATTCAATCGTTGATTGCAATAATAAGCTGTATTATTTTTGCGTTGGCTGCTTATGACAGGCCACTATTTTTTAACTTCAGATTTCTTTGCATCGGAAGCAAACTTACTCTTCATTATTCAGTGCTTGCAATGCTTGTAATTATTTTATCACGACATATTCAGCCTGTGTATGAATTACTACGGGAAAAAAGACCATGAGCGAAAAACAGCATTACGATTTTGAACTCAATCTTGACAATCCTGCGAATGTCCACAGGATAGAAATGGATATGGTCATGCAAGGAGCGCTCGTCCTTGATGTCGGCTGTCATACCGGAATCATGGGCGAGGCATTAAAAGATCTTATGCGGTGCAAAGTTATTGGAATTGATACCGATATTGATGCCCTCCAGATTGCCAAAGGGCGCCTTCAGGCTGCGCTTCTTATCGATATTGAGCAAAATGACTGGGCAACTCATCTCAGAAATGGAGGGTATAATAATTTCGATGTGATAATTTTTGGTGATGTCTTGGAACATACGCAACAACCCGAACGTATTCTTCTCCACGCAAAAGAACTGCTGAAATCAGGCGGTCGGGTCATTGTAAGCGTTCCGAATATAGCTCATTGGCGTGTTCGCTTCGGTTTGCTCTTCGGCGGGTTTGACTATACGGAATCCGGCATTCTCGACCGGACTCACCTACGTTTTTTTACAAAACGTAGTGCAATTGCATTGCTCGAGACTTCAGGATATTCCGTCAGCACGATAAATGTAGCAGGATACTCCCTGCCACATTGGTTGATACGAATGTTTCCGGGACTCTTTGCCGTGCAGATAGTCATGAGTGCAAAGTCGAAAAATAATTAACAACAAATTGTTATTGCAAAAAGAAAATTTCCAGTGGAGGTTTTCAACGAATCAATAATTTTTTTTATGTTTAGACTCTTATTACAAAATCAACGTATGATACTTGCCTCACAACTTCTTGCCTTCATTTCTTTAGTAACGCCGCTTAATTCTTGTGCGGATAAAAATACTCCTTCATTTGATAAAGCGCAGATCTATACGGTTAGTAAAGCGAATGTCACTGACAGGGATTCAGTAAATGATAATCTTACCACATCACGACATAATGCCATCACTCGTGCCGTTGCAAAAGCAAGTCCGGCAGTGGTTGGAATAAACGTTACCGAAATCCGCGAGCAGCGAATTTATGATCCTTTTGGTGACGATCCGTTCTTCCGCCAATTCTTTGGCAATCAGCGCCGCGGACCTGCAACACAAAGATATAAAGTTGAAGGACTGGGCTCAGGCTTTTTCATTTCGTCCGACGGATATATTTTAACGAACGATCATGTCGCAGGGAATGCGGCAAAAATTATCATTACCACTACCGGCGGCAAACAATATGACGCGAAACTCATTGCGACCGATCCGGTACAGGATGTGGCATTGCTAAAAATCGAAGCGGAGAATCTTCCGTTTCTCACACTCGGTAATTCGGATGATCTTTCGATCGGAGAGTGGGCGATCGCAATGGGAAATCCTTTCGGACTTTTTAAGCTTAACGATAAACCCACTGTTACCGTCGGTGTGATCTCAAATAATGGGGTTAATCTCGGTATGGAACAGGGAAAGAACTATCGTGCAATGATCCAAACCGATGCTGCTATCTCGAGCGGTAATTCAGGTGGTCCGCTATTAAATGCAAACGGAGAGGTCATAGGGATCAATGCCGTTATCCGATCTACTGCACAAAGTTATGAGGGATCCGGTTCTATCGGCTTGGGATTTGCCATCCCGATCAATAAAGTAAAATTGATCATTGAAGAATTCCGCTCCGGAAAGAAGATCAATCGCAATATCGGAAGTCTCGGTTTTATCGGACAGGCGCTTGACGAGGAAATCAAGCAATATATTAATGTACAAACTGATGATGGTCTGGTTATTACGAATCTCTATCGTAATTCACCTGCCGTTGCTGCGGGTTTGCAAGTAGGTGATGTGATAACGGCCATAGACGGTGAGCATGTCCGATCACCTGAGGATCTCAATAGTATTATTAATGATCGGAAGGTCGGTGATGTGGTAACGTTCACTGTTCTGCGCAGTGAAGGAATAATGCAAATCAAAATGAAATTACCGCAGAAGTAACAAATGCGTCATTCTGAGCGCAGCGAAGAATCCCGTGATGGCTTGTAAACTATTTCGTGTTTGCAAACAATCACGGGATTCTTCATTGCGCTTCGCTCATTCAGAATGACACTATAATAATTACTTCGCATCCTGCGTGACAACTTCATAACCTTTCGGAATCGCAAAAACCTCATCATCAATTTTTTGTTCAGTCATTTCTTTAAGTTCGCTTTTAATGAAAGGTTTTCCATTTTTCATTAGGCTCATCTTCACCGGCACTTTACCTTCCCCTGCAATTGGTTTTAGGAGCGCCATGATCTCTTCCATGCCGCCTTCACCTGTTCTGTTTCTGCCTAAAAATGCATCGCGGATAACGTCGTAGAATTTCAGGCGAGGATCCTGCGTGATCCACATATCCATATCCATTCCTTTGAATGTACCTTTATATTGTTCACATTCAAGTCCGTTGATCGTCTGCTTTGCGCCTGTCGGTTTCGGAAGCATTTGGTCAAGAGAATCCAAAAGGTCGGTATGGGCATTCACCGAATCATCAATTTTTGAGCGCGTCTTATCTATCGTACGAAGGCTCGTGACATAAGCATGTTTATTCGGAGAAAGCACGGTCATTGTTCGGTTATTACGATCAATGATCGAGCGGAAAGAGATCATGCCGCCTAAAATACCCATATCATACGCCACTTTATCACCTCGAACATACATCGTGATCGTTGCATTTAATCCAATCCCCGCAGGCATTTTTGGAGATGAAGGCTCCGGCGTTGGAGCAGTATAAGTTGTATCATGCTTATCCATCATTGGCGCAAAGCCCGCTGCATCAACGGATATTTGCTGAACGATCTTACCTTCGAATGCTTTGCCAGGCATAGAAGCTCTATCACTGCAAGAAGAAATGAAAATTGCTGTGAATAAAATGAGAGGTAAAAAACGGTTTGGATGGTGCATTGTTTTCAGAAAAAGTAATAATCCTATAACGCATGAGGATAAGAATTGTTTCTGTAGTATTTATCATTCTGAACGCAACGAAGTGAAGAATCCCGGGATGGTAAAATGATTCGTTTTACTTTTGGTTATGGATTAAGTCTTACAACCATTTTGTTCTAATCATTCGTAATTCCTAATTTGTAATTTATAAAAATGAAGGGCACACCACTTACCGAACAAATATTTAACTATATCGTCGAGCATTTTGCTGCTGATGAGGCAACACTATCAGAGATGATGCAGAAGCGTGCCGCCGAAGCCGGAGTACCGATGATCATGATATCGGAAGAGCAGGCAAAATTCATCGGATTTTTCTTAAAAGCGATTAAAGCCAGGCGTGTTTTGGATATCGGCACGCTCTTCGGTTATAGCGCTGCCATCATGTCGAAGGCAATAGGTGCAGCCGGTGAAGTCGTGACGCTTGAATTCGATCCACTTCATGCAAAGGTTGCTCATGCAAATTTTAAGCATCTGGGTTTGGAAAATATTTCACTCCTGCAAGGACCGGCTCTCGATAATATGAAAACAATGCAGGACGGGATTTTCGATTTCATAATGATCGATGCCGATAAGATCAATTACAAACATTATCTTAAAGAATCGTTACGCCTGATTAAGGATGGAGGTATAATTGCAGGAGATAATGCTTTTGCATTCGGAAAACTTCTGGAGCATGTTCCTGAAACCGATCCCGATTTTATCAGTGTCAATGCTGTGCGTGAATTCAACGAAACGTTTGCATCCGAGAAATCAATGTTTAGCTGCGTCGTGCCTGTCGGCGATGGTCTGGTGATGGGATTTGTAAAAAAACATAAATAATTTTTACATGCTATATAATCGTGTCATTGCGAGGAGGGCTTTAGCCCAACCGAAGCAATCTAAAAATTTACGGTCTATCAGTAATCTAAAAATTTTACATTACTTCGTCGTTGCTGCGCAACTCCTCGCAATGACATTAGTTTTAAATTTTCTAATACCTAATTCTTCTTTTGCTCATCCAAAATCCTCCCTACTCTGGGAGATCTCCGGTAACGGATTAAAAAAATCTTCCTATCTCTACGGTACAGTACATTCATTCGATGAACGGGCATTTCGTTTTTCGAAACTTGCAGAATCCTATATCGCTAAATGCAATGCCTTCGGTATGGAGATCAATATGGATAAACTTGGCGACGTAGATATTTTTGGCATGATGAAATATGTTACGATGCCGGGAGATACGACCCTTGATATGCTGATGACTGCTTCCCAATATGCAAAGCTTGAGAAATTTGTCAGTGATTCTATGCATGTTGCTTTAGGCATGTTCAAAACAATCAAGCCGATGTTCCTGATGGGAATGCAGGAGAGCATGACAATGTCCCAGGATTCGGCCGATTTCCTCGATGAATATTTGATGAAGAAAGCACAGAATAGAAAAAAGGAAATTATTGGCATCGAAACTATCGAAGAACAAATTAAAGCGCTCGATCTTATCCCCTTAAAAGAACAAGCGAAGATGATCTTAGAATTTGTCGAACCTGATACGACAAAGCCCGAAGAGTCGATTGAAGATTTAGTAGACATCTATGCCCGCGGCGATCTTGATGCGATCTATACCTTTTATAAAAAGGAAGATCTTTCTAATACATTTAATGCCGCACTCATTACGGACCGCAATCATCGTATGGCGGATCGTATAGATTCAATCATCCAAAAGAAAACTCTTTTTACTGCAGTCGGCGCATTGCATTTACCGGGAGACGAAGGTGTGATCAATTTATTGAAGAAGAAGGGGTATCTACTTACTCCGGTTTGGAAGAAAGATTAATTTTTCAATGTCATTGCGAGCTTCAACGAAGCAATCTAAAATCTTTAAAACTGCAGTAAATATCAAAATTTTAGATTGTTTCGTCGGACTAAAGTCCTCCTCGCAATGACATTTCTGTGAGTTCACTTCATTCCCTTCGTAAATTCGTGCATGCTTAATTGGATATGGCTGGGCCTTATCGTCATTGCTATCGCTGTTGCGACGGGTCGGGATATTTCCGAACTCTCGCAAGACCGCTTCCGAAACGGAAAAGGGATCCCTCTGCAACTTACTGCCGATATTCTTAAAGAAACAAGTCCCGATCATTTTACTGCTTCAGTTTTCATTACAAAGAGAAATCTTTCTGGTTTTTATTCTCCTGATGAATTAAAAGAACTTAAACGTGATACAGTCTTTGGTACAATTGATATCATTGCTCATTCTAAATCTGCAACTAAAATTCTTGGAACTGCATCATTAAATCTATCGAGCGATGCTCCCATCATCTGGAAAGATATTGCAAATGCGCAAGGTGAAGAGAAAAAAATAACCGGAGAAGTAATTGATATGATACAAGAGCCTCTTTCGGGCTCTAGATTTGCAATACTTATTCCTGAGCAAGTGAAATTTCGCATTTTGGCAAAAGTAGCAAATGATGGTTTATTCAAGACTGCTGAGACAGCTGTCACTATTGCCCTTGGTTTAATTGGCATCATGGCGCTCTGGCTTGGCATCATGAAGATAGCGGAAGCAGCAGGTCTTATTACATTACTTGCCAAAATGGCAAAACCATTGATGGTGCGCCTCTTCCCGGATGTACCACCTGAGCATCCTGCAATGGGTGCGATGCTTTCAAACATGGCAGCAAATTTCCTGGGACTTTCGAATGCTGCAACTCCACTCGGATTAAAAGCGATGGAAGAATTAAATAAGCTTAATCCGAATGCAGGTACTGCAACCAATGCTATGTGCATGTTTCTTACAATCAATACAAGTGCAATAACTCTGATCCCCGCAACAGTCATTGCCATCAGACTTTCACTCGGTTCAAAAACACCTTCGGATATAATTATTCCCACTTTCATTGCAACGCTTGTCGCCTTGACATGCGCTGTGATCTTTAACAGATTCATTCAACGTTTTTTTCCAATAAAACCTGCGAATGATTGAACTGTTAAAAATACTTTCGACTCTTGCCGTGCCGCTGGTCATCTTACTGATTGTGACGGTCGGTGCTTTTAAGAAAGTAAAGGTCTATGAAGAATTTGTCGAAGGAGCAAAAGAAGGTTTCACTACTGCCGTTCGTATCATTCCATATCTGGTTGCTATGCTTTGCGCCATTGGAATGTTTCGTGCAAGCGGAGCGATGGATATCCTGACATCGGCTCTCTCTCCTTTTACAAATGCTATCGGAATTCCAAGCGAAGTATTTCCCCTTGCAGTGATCCGTAACCTTTCCGGTTCCGGTTCACTCGGCTTGATGACAGACTTGGCTAAGACATACGGCGCAGATTCCTTCATTGGCAGGCTTTCAGCAGTCATGATGGGTAGCCATGAAACAACCTTTTATGTGCTTGCTGTTTATTTCGGATCGGTTGGAGTTAAAAAAGCCCGTCATGCTCCGCTATCAGGAATTTTTGCCGATATCATCAGTGTCATAATTAGTGTAATACTTGTCAGAGCAATGTTTCTATAATAATGAAATATCTTCTCCCCATATTCTTTCTTTGCTTTGTCGGTACAAGTTCTGCTCAGAACCTGTCCGATCTGGCTCATCCATCATCTGATCCGAGCCAGAAATATAATGGCATCGGCGGCGGAATAGGAGCAAGCATTTTTCAGGGCAAGCCATTCTTGCTTCTCAATGCAGGTACACAGTTTGAGTTATGGAAAACTCTTGGTGTCGGAATTGACGGATACATCAGAATCGGAAGCGACGGAAAACTTCGCAAGGAAGATTTCGACGATTGGTATGACGCTATTCGCTGGATCAGTTATATCCGCATCGGTCATCCGGGTGAAGATCTTTATGCTCGTATTGGCGGATTGAATAGCGTCTCGCTTGGTCATGGAACGATCGTTGATAATTATTCAAATAATTCTTCCTATGATAATCGTCGCATTGGTCTTATCGGAAGAATAGATATGGGGCTTTTCGGCGGCGAAGGATTTACGAGCGACGTTCTCCTTAATAAAAGCCTGATCGCTGCAAGAGGTTTTATCCGACCGTTTCAAATTGCTCCCGTGCTTGGTAGAGCCTGGTTTTTTAAGAATATCGAATTCGGCGCAACAGCTTCCTACGATCTTGATTCGAATGCTGTCCGCATAGTCCCAAATCATTCGCCATGGGTACAGGTTTTTCATGTGCCTACAGATGATAAAAAGCTTAAAGACTCCGTTGCCATTGTAAAAGATTCTGCAAGAATCGGATCTCCTCTTAAAATCTATGGTCTCGATGCTTCCGTTATGGTGTGGAAAAGTGATGATCTTGAGGGAAGAGTGTACGGAGATTATGTAAAGATCATTGATTTTAACGAAGGGTTTGTCTTCGGTGCCAGGTCCAGTTTTTTTCTTGATTCATCGACCTTCGTAGACCTACGTCTTGAGCGCTATATTTTCAAAAATCATTTTCTTCCTAATTATTATAATTCATTTTATGAGCGGGAGCGGTATCACGATGATATCGATACGCTCAGTTACATCACAAAAGCTACCCGTCTTGCCGATACAGCAAGCGGCAAGGGAAACGGTTTTAAATTTGGAGGATTTATAAACTTAGGTGATAAGGTCCAGATCGGGATAAACTATGCTCATCTTGATAACCTTCGCCATGCTGATCTGATGGAGATCAGTTTTACATTCCCTAATATCTGGTGGAAATTTTTCGGCGCGATAAATTATATACGCAGCAATATTGATGGTCCCAGAGATTATTTTGGCTTTGATCAAAATACATTAGCCTCGGCGCGGTTAAGTTTTCAGCCATTTAAATTTCTCGTTCTTAATCTTCTTGCCCGCTGGACCTTTACCCGCGATGCTAATGATCATGTTGCAACCCAATCAATTATAGAGCCGAAGGCAGTATTTATTGCAAGATTCTAAAACGAATCCCCACGTAATGCCCTTGCCCGCTTTCTTGCTTCAGTGGTCAGAGAAGATTTCGGAAAGCGCTCCAGAAAATCCTCATACATTCTTTGCGCTTTTGGTTTATCTTTTAATGTTACCTCGGTAATTTCTGCTTCGCGGAATACGGCTTTATCAAGCAGAGGACTTGTCGTCATCTTCTCCTGCATGTTTTGTAACATTACAAGAGCATCGTTCGGTTTTTTTTGCTGAAGAAGAATATCGACAGCACGAAGAACAGATTCATCAGCAATCGTAGCTGAAGGATAGGTTTCAGGAATAGAGCGATATGCTGAAAGCGCAGCATTCATATCTTTGCCAAGAGATTGCAATTCGGCTTTTGCAAAAAGCTTTAATGCGGGGTTATTTCCGGTATTCTCCGTGATCAGCGAATGCAAGGCAATTGCATCGTTTGCAAAATCACTGTTCGGATCTGTTATTATTGAGTCGAGTTTTGCGATCGACGAATCGAATCTTCCGTTAAAATAATCGATCCTTGCAAGTTCAAGTTGAATATGCTTTGCAGTTTCGAGATCATCAGGCCTTCTGCGCTTGGCAATGATAGCAGAGATATTATCCAAACGTAAGGCTGCAGCAGCAAGATCATCTTGCGCTAAGGCAATTTCTTCAAGTGCAAAAAATGCATCGCGGGTTTTTTCAGTATACGATTGAGATCTGGATATAATATTTTCGTAAACATACTGGGCAATCGGATAATTATGCAGCACCTTAAATGATAGTTCTCCGGCATGCAGCAAAGCATCGAAAGCAAGATCACTCTGCAATTGTGCAGAAGCATAATTCTGATAATCCGAGACCAGTCGTTCAAGTGAATCATGTGGAGCATCGGGCAATGATCTGAAGTATGCCTCTTTCGTTTTTAAGGCTCCAAGTTCTGCCATCGAAACGAAATATTTTCTTTGCGGATCATTTCCCGCTCCTTCACGGAACCGCTTGATCGCCTCGTTATATGCCATGACGGCGACATCCAGAGCGCCTTCATTGCGAATACGTTCAGCAAATTGGTATAGCTCATACCCTCCAGCACTTGCAGAAGAATTTTTCACTCCAAGATTATCGAGTTTCAAAAATATCTGCAATGCACCTTTATAATTTTTCAACTCACCATAGCACCAGCCTAATAATCGAAGTTCAGCCGGCGTTGCCTTATCAATATCAATATGCGACGTTACAACTTTGATGATCTGGCGACGGACGGATGAATCAGCAGTGAACCTGGAAATACCCTGCTCGATGTAGGAAAGATCCTGCTCGTTCGAATGAAGCATTGCAAGATATTCTTTCGTGCCATCATCATATTTACTAAGTTTGAAATAAAGCGCAGCGATCTCTCGGGTGAATTGGTCGCTTTCTTCGGAAGTCTTGCGCCGCCTGATAAGCATTTCCAGGGTTTCTTCCTGATATCCGGCATCCATCATTATCTGAGCGATCAGGAGCGAACTTGAGAAATACCCCATGCCCTTGATCAATTTTTCAGCGTGAGCAAAAGCATCAAGCGATTCAGATTTCTTATTCAGCCGTGAGCGAACTTTGGCAAGATTCAAATACAGATCGAAAGTCTCAGGTTCTCTTGATAGACGCTGATTCAAGAGCGTATCGGCTTCTGCATAACGCTTCAGCGCATAGAGGCACCGGAATAATCCATCCGATATTTCAGCCATATCTGGACGTGCAGTATGTAATTCCGCATAAAGACGAAGAGCATTACTAATGTCCCTGGTCTCTTCAAAGACTCGTGCGATCCGGTATTGGTTGGCAAATGTACGGTCATCCATCGGCTGTGCCCGAAGCACGCTGCAGAAGATAAAAACCGAAAGTATGGTTAGTAGAAATTGCTTCACAAATTTTAATACGGGAATTTTCTGAGTTTGTAACCGAAAATACAAGCGAAATGTCACTTAAAATGCCGTTTATAGTCATCGAATGACTTTTGGCTATTTTATCATTGCTGCATCTTTTCATTCGTCTTCTATGTATTAGGATATATTAATTTTTATTGC
>JANYLL010000187.1 GCA_025357895.1 Ignavibacteriota bacterium | reverse complement strand
AATACCCCTTTTGACGAACTACATTCGGAAACCTGAATGGCAAAACATGAGAGCTTATTATTTCACTGCCATAATGAGATGCGAAGCAAAATGCAATTTTGCACCACCATCAGGATTCATGCGTTGTATTCTCTCGAAAACCTTTTCCCGCACTTTTTCTTTTTCCTCTGCAGTTGCCTTGCTCATCGCTGCGACAACAGGGGCTGCAACTTCATTATTAATAATCATTATTATTGCAATGACGGCGAGAACAATTTGAATTCGTCTTTGTCGTGCAATCTCCTCTGCTGGCGGCATAGAGGGTTTAGTTAGCGAACAATCGTAAATTTCTTAACGCTTTGCATACCACTCGTTATAAAACGTACTTCGTAACTTCCGCTGTTTAACGAACGAACATCAACTTGCCGGTTGTGCATACCCTGATCTTCGGTTTCATCTGGCAGAGTCATTATTTTTTCTCCGAGCGCATTGAAAATTTCTATACTCACCTGAGACCGCAATGGAAGGGTATATGAAATGCTGAGATTTGTAGAAGCCGGATTCGGGTAGAGATCGATAGCTGATGCGTTTATCCTATTTTCGCTAACAGAATTTGCAGCGCCGGGAGTCTTAAAGTTATTTACCGAAGACCAATCGCCGGGTGTAGATTGAATCTGGTTATCTTTATGATGTGCTATCTGCCCGATCGCGCGAACGCGCCAATAGTAAGTGCTCGATCGCTGAAGTCCGGTAATAAGATGAATCGTGTCAGTCAAATTGCTCAGATCAACAAGTAACTGCGTATTGAATGTCGGATCTGTTCCGCATTGAAGCTGATAAGCGATCGCGCCGCCTATCTTTCCCCAACGAAGTGTAACTGTTGTATCAGTAAGCAGAGTGCCGTTCGGAGGAAATGTCGGAACCGGTATTGCAATTGAACTTCCACCTAAAACGCCGGTAGAATTTATGCGCTGAGCAAAAACATTGTGTATTGGAGTGTTACGAGCATCATCCCATGTAACAATTATGTTCCCGCCGCCGGAACTAACGACGATAGGATTCACCTGATTACCGGAAGCAGTTGAAACTGCAACACCATTCGGCTTCCATTGAACAGTACTATCGGCATTTACTCGCTGTGCAAAAATATCATAATTAGTCTCACGAAAGTTTGGACCGTCATTTCGCTGATCTGCCCATGCCATGATCACGCCACCCGATCCATCACTTATCATTGAGATACTCATTAAGCTATTATATGCGAGGAAATTTGGAGTTTTAAAAATTTCGGCGCCATTTGGCGTCCACAGCGATGCGCCTGATTTATCAACGTGCTGAGCATAAATATTCAAGGAACCACCAGTACGTCGATCTTCCCATGCAATGAAAGTTCCGCCGATTCCATCGCTGGTTATCACAGGATGTATTTGTTCATTCGCTGCGCCGCAAATGCTAGTACCATTGGTTGCCCATAAGGGTTTTCCCGAACTGTCAATCCTTTGTGCGAAAATGTCGGTATTCCCGTATATGCGCTGATCTGTCCAGGCGATGATTGCGCCATTTGTTCCATCGCTTATTATAACCGGTTCATACCGGGGCCTGCGGGCAGTACATACATCTATTCTTTTCGGCCAAAGCTTACTTCCCGTGCTGCTTATTCTTTGAGCATAAATACCATAATCCGGCACTGTCAGTGCGTTTGAATCAAGTTCGAGATAACAAATAATTACGCCGTTACTTCCGTCGCTTACGATTTTGCAGGCTCCGCCCCCCGAAAGAGAGTCAATGAAAATTCCATTTTTCTTCTGCCATAGTGTGACTCCGGTAGGACTCACTCGTTGAATATGCATTCCGTCGGTATCCGTAATTGCAATGAACACACCATCTGCCCCATCACTGATCATGTCTAAGGGGCTTTGCCCCCCATTACCGGTGGCTATCGGAACACCGCCTGTCTTCCAGCGTTCATTACCGGATTGATCCAGCCTCTGGGCATAACAATCATTAGCCAGATATAGCTGGCCTAGTTTGTCGTAACTTGTGTCAATGACAGCGTAAGTGACAAAAGCACCACCGGTGCCATCGGAGATTATGAAAGATATGTTTCCCCGACTATTATGAGAAAGAGTGATTCCATTTGAACCCCACATGAGATTTCCGGAAGCATCGATGCGTTGAGCATATAGCTCCTCTTTTGTAAAATTTCCGTAAGTGATGATCACACCCCCCATGCCATCACTTACACTACTGGGGTTTCCGGGACTACCGGGAAATGGCTCATTCGCTCCGCTCGCTGTAACGCGGGTATTAACAAGCGGATCAGTTGACCATTGCGCAAAAGCGCTGGAAAGAGAAAGTGCGGAAAAAATTATAAAAACAACAACATAGGACGTTTTCATTTTTTGCTCCTCCGGTGATTTAAGGTACAGCTACAAATATACGCAATATACGCAATAAAAAACCGCAGGAGCGATGGCGGGTTGATCGCATGGCTTGATCTTTTTAAAATCCATATCCAAAACTAAGTCCGCCGTAGGGCAAGAAAATGCGGGAGCCGAAGATCGGAGTGAAGCCAATTCTGAAGATAAACCCACCATCGCTTGGCTGGTAGCGGTAACCGATCGTGGCAGTTCCGGCGATGCCTATGCCGGAAGCGCTGAATATACTGCCTGCATTTCCCGAAGCGCTTGCCGAAAGACTTACAAATAATATACCCGCGCCCAGCTCCAACTTACTTGAACCGACCTTTCCGTTATCGTGCGAGGCAAGGAAATAATTTAATGTTATCGGGATCAACAACATACTCACTGAAGCTGACTCACCGCTTCCTGATGGACTTGAAGCACTAAGTCCTATATATTCAAAACCGGCACGGACGCCTATATTATCCAAAAGAAAACGGTCGTAATTGATGGTATAGAGCATACCGTTACCAAGAAGTTCAACATAAATACCATTTGGCGCCGTTACTTGAGCATGCGCCGGTATGATGATGCTGAAAAACAATAAAACTGAAAGAATAGAAAAAGATAATTGTTTCATAATAGATCAAGAAATGAGTTATAATCAGAGTAACAACTTGTACTACAAACATACGAAGAAACGTGTAAGCAAGACAGGAAAACAGTCTATTAATCAATTAAGCACAAGATCTATATGATTGGAGCCTTAATATTAGAAGAAAAAAAACCATGCCGGAACTGGAATTTAGAATCTATTCCCCAAACCACTTCGTTAGAAATCACGTCGATAATAAAACTAAACAAGCATACAAAAATGCTGAACAACTCTCAAAATATCCATCCGTTCTTTTTTATTTTAGTCGCAACTATACTGGAAGTTTCCGGCGATGCAATAATAAGAACATCGCTCTACAATCACACAGGCATAGCAAGAGTAGGCCTCATTCTCATAGGTGCTATTTTACTCTTAGGTTACGGCACATCAATCAACCTGGCGCCCGTAGAGTTCGGAGAAGTAGTTGGACTTTATATCGCAACGCTGTTTATCGTATGGCAAATTATTAACTTCATTGCTTTCCGCAGCGTCCCAACAATTCCCATTATCGTCGGCGGTACATTTATTGTTGTAGGAGGTTTGATTGTATCCTTTTGGCAAAAATAGTTTTCCATTTTTTTTCTGGAACAGCTCCCA
>JANYLL010000156.1 GCA_025357895.1 Ignavibacteriota bacterium | reverse complement strand
GCTCCGGTAATTCCGGCATATACTTGCGAAAGCGTTACGCAGAAAAATCTTGTCGTATTACCTTGTTTAGCTCCGGTGAAACTTACGATAAATTCTGCAGCAGGAATTCCTGTGAGGTTTGGTTTCGTAAATGTTGCACCACCATCAATAGAAAGAAGAACTCCTTCATTCGTGCCAACATAAATATTATTACCATCGAAGAACACTCCGGCAAGAAGCAAACCTGCATTGTTATTATTTGTATGATATTTTTGTGTGAACGTCATGCCTCCGTTCGTCGAACCATAGAGTGTATTGTAATCCGATACTACTACGATATTCGAATTATTCGGATCGGCGAAGATAGAATATGCGCCGCTACCTGTCGGATCGCTTGGAAGAGTAGTCCACGTAACTCCGCCATCGGTGCTTTTGCTTGGACGCTGAAGATCGGAGCCATTTACATTCGCTCCGTCAATTGCATAGCGGATATTATTATTACAAAATTGTACGGCAGCTAATTTTTGCGATTGTATCTGGCGGAAATCTGGAATATTCCAGGATGCACCGAGATCGGTAGTACGGAATATCTCACTCATATCGCAGCTGATATAGATCTCATTTGGATCGGTAGGATTGAAACTTGATGCAAAAAGCGCTCCGCCGCCGCCGGGTCCGCGCGATGAAAATTGCGCAGGCTGAGCGAAAAGACTTGAATTTGCACTAAAAAACGTTAAAATTATTCCAAAAACAACGAATTGGATATCTTTCATAGGATTACAAGGCGAATATACTAATATTATAGAATGCTAAAATGAATTCAAAGTTACAAATATTTTAACGGAATTTTTTAAAATCCAATAAACTCAGCTGGATTTGGATTTTAGGTAGAAATTGCTTATCTTCGTAGTCGTAGATTTGTCATTATTTTCACCACATTAAAAAAAGGAGCATTATTATGGGACGTATTATAATCGCAGGTTTTTTAGGAGCCCTGGTATTATTTGTCTGGGGCTTTCTTTCTTGGGCTGTATTGCCTTGGAATGAACAATCCATGCATACGCTTCCGAACGAAGACGCCGTCATGGCTGTATTAAAATCGCAAAATCTTGAGAACGGGCTTTATCGGATCCCTGGACATAAAGATAACTCGGAGGTTTCAAAAAAAGCTGCGTACGAGAAAATGAAGACCGGACCGATGGCAATGATCCATTACTCAAACGACGGAATGGATATGCCGAGCTATATGATCAAAGGATTTATTATTCTTTTCCTTGCAGCAGTAGCAGCTGCTTCGCTGCTCGGAAAACTTTCATGGTCACTGGCATCGAAATACGGAGCGAGAGTCCGCTACGTCATGATGCTCGGTATCTTTATTGCCATTGCCGCGCGGCTCAGCGATTGGGCATGGTATGGAGCTTCAACCAGCTTTGTGCTAACTGTTGCCATCAATGATATTATCGGCTGGACACTTGCAGGGCTGGTTATTGCCTGGAGGATGAAGCCCATGATGACAAAAACGAGCTAGTCATCTGAGGGTAGAGACGCGATACTATCGCGTCTCTACAATATGGGCGGAAGGGGAGAGATTCGAACTCTCGGTACAGTTTCCTGTACACACGCTTTCCAGGCGTGCCAATTAAACCGCTCTTGCACCCTTCCTAATTATGCTCCTCGAAAAGCGTTTATGCTGAAGTGAAGTTCCCCTTCGAATTGTGAATTGTGAATGCAGAATTGGGAAAATGAGAATCAGAATCAACCTATTTCTCAATTCCGAATTCCCAATTCACAATTCCCGTGAAACTTTTCCGGCTTTTTTTTGTATTATTGAACGAGTTATGCTCTCAACGATCCGATCCATATCGACCGATACAAAGTTTTCCAGTGCGTGCCGCACTCGGAAAGCCATGCGTTATTGCGGACAGATCGTCTTTTTTCTCTATTTGTCTCTTTTTGTCTGCGATACAATTAATATTGATGTTCTTTGTGCTACAATAAAGGGTGATGTTACCTTTGTTGACGATCCCTCAATTTCGGATTCTCTTTTCGATACAGGATTAGCGCACCATAGTTCTGCTTTTGATGCACCTGTTCACGCAAATACTCATCAAAAATTTACTTCAAAAGATCATCGTCGAATCAAAGACGATAATCTTGTTAAGAATGTTATTGCAGAAGATGAAGATAGTCCCGGCATTGCCGATGCAGTTCTTTCATCTTCGCTCACCGATCAAAGCGAATTACCACGTCCCGAATCAACTGAAAACGCAGATGATACGATACCAATCCTTGATCGTACCATCAACTACCAGCGCATCCTGATCTAAGGCCAGCTCATCGGGCAATTCCGCCTGCCCTTTCAATCAGTATTTAAGGAAAAATAATCAAGCGAAGCTTGATCATGCTATTTTTTCAATTCTCAATTTTTCATTTCAATTTTCTATGCGAATGCATATAAAAATTCATTTAAAACGAAAGTGTTGTATGCTGCTCTTGTCAGTGGTGCTCGTTACGCTGCTACGGGTAACGAGCGATGCACAAACGCCGGCGGAGCAGCTTACACTTACACAAGCAATAAGTGAAGCAACGCTTCATAATCAAAGCCTGCGCGCTTTGAAATATGAAACTGCCGCTGCCGAAGGAGATATCACTACTGCAGGCTTGCGTCCGAATCCGAACTTGACGCTGATCGCTGATATTTTGCCAAGCGGTGGTTTAACTCCTGCGGATAAATACTATGGTGCATCGCTTTCAATGCCATTCGAACTCGGCGGCAAACGCAATGCAAGACTTTCGTATGCTAATTTGCAGCGCGATGTTACGTCTTTGAAATATGACGATGCAGTGCGCCAGACTGTATTCTCAGTAAAAAGTACGTATCTCGATGTAGTCACCTCGCAACAGAAAGCAAAAGTTGCCGGAGAAAATCTTCTGCTTTTTGATTCGCTCGTAGCACTCGATCGCATCCGCGTTTCGGGACAGGAGATCGCGGCAGTTGATCTGACGCGCACGGAAGTTGAACGCGAAAAATTCGCTCTCGACGTGCTTGCTGCACAAGAGCAGAACCGTGCCGTGACGACGGCATTATTAGCACTCGTTGGTCGTAACGCTGCAAATCGCACGTCTCGCATTCAATCCGATTCAACGCTGATCCCAAAGATCGCTGCGAATGCCGATACTCCGCTTCCCTCGGCAGATAGTCTGATCGCTATTGCAATTACTGAGCGTAGTGACATCAAGGCTTTGAAGAAAGCCGAAGAAGCGGACCAAGCACAAACGGAATTACAAAAAGCACTTGCAGCTATCGATCTGACGGTATCACTCGATGCCACTCGCCAGCAAGGAACAACATTTTGGGGCACGAGTTTTTCCGTTCCGCTGCCGATATTCGATCTCCATCAAGGAGAAATTCAAAAAGCCGAAGCGCAATACTCCGAAGCACAAATACAAACAGAAGCAGCACTTTTGCAGCTTCGCGCCGATCTGACCAGTGCGCTATCGGATGCAAATACCAAACGTGCATCGCTGATAAAATTGCGAGATAATATTATCGAAAAATCCCGCTCGGTGAGAACCTCTGTAGAATATGCATACCGCCGCGGTTCAACATCTTTGATCGATTTTCTCGATGCCGTCAGAACGGAAAATGAACTTCACCAGCTTTTTGTCGATGCTCTCGGTTCGTATGCCAAGAGCCTTATTACACTTGATTTTCTTATAGGAAAGGATATTCTCTATGTATTATAATAATATGAAACAATTTTTTATTTACCTGAAATTTTTATCGCTTCTGATACTCTTCGCTTGTTCAACAACGGAAACTCCGAGGTCAGCGAAAGTCGGTGATACGGCAAGCCTTTCGAAAAAAGCCTCCCCGAAAGTAACGGCAAATGGCGAGGAGATCACACTCTCTCCATTGGATTCAGCCGTTCATTTGATAGAGATAGATTCTGCTTCGATGAAGAATGTTTCGGTGACGACGACCAGCCCGGCGCGCATTGTCTTCAGCACAACTGCCGCCGCCGATGGTCCCCCCATTCCGATTTTCGAAAGCACCGATCTTACTCAGCTCTTCACCGATTACAGCAAAACGTTGAACGATCTTTCGCGCGCAAAACGCGAAGTGGATAGGCTCAAAGATCTCTTCTCGCATAATGCCGTTGCCGGAAAAGAAGTTATTCAAGCCGAAAGTGATCTTCGTGCAACGGAAGTTGCGTTGACCGGATTAAAATCCCGTTTACTTGCCGCTGGTCTTGCTCCGAATGAACTCACAAAACTTCCTCCAAATACATCACTGGTAATTGCCAACGTTCCGGAATCAGAAATTTCCAATGTGCAGCTTGGTGAAGATTCACAG
>JANYLL010000132.1 GCA_025357895.1 Ignavibacteriota bacterium | reverse complement strand
TAAGAATCTTGAAAAAACAAAGGGATTTGTTTTTATTAATGAAGATGATACTTTTCTTGCTAAAGAAAAGAAGAAATTTATCGGAAGAAATATTTCCTTTGGAAAAAGCTTGAGATCCGATGTCAGTGCAATTTCAAAAGGATTTAACTCTGAGGCAAAACTCAAAGTTGAAATAGAGATAGCTTCGAAAAGAATTGAAGTGAAGACGAGTATTATTGCTGACTATGCTCCATCGCTTATTGCAGGAGTAACGGCAGTTGCCTCATATTTTGGAATGGCACCGAGAGAAATTAAGAAAGCGCTTGAAAGTTACAAGCCGCATTCAAAGCGGATGGAGATGGTCAAACTTCGCAGTGGAGCAACGGCGATCAACGATAGTTACAATGCAAATCCAGAATCATTTTTAGCAGCGCTTGAAACATTAGAGAAAATCCCGGCAAAAGGAAAGAAGTATGTCATTGCCGGTGATATGTTTGAATTAGGCAGCACTTCAAAAGAAGAACATGCACTGCTAGGTAAAGCAATGGCAAAATATAAATTTGATGGATATTATTTCACAGGTAAAGATATGAAGCTTGCTTTTGCGGAGATACTAAAAGGAAATAAAAAACTTCATGCGACCTACGACTCAAATAAAGAAGCGTTAGGAGAAGTATTAAAGCTTTTGCTCAAACGAGGAGATGTTATTCTTATTAAAGGATCGCGCGGGATGAAGATGGAGACGATCATCGAGCAGTTATGAATTATGAGTTTTGAATAATTCTTAACTCAAAACTCAAAACTCAGAATTCAAAACTACCATGCTGTATTATTTATTCAACTGGATCAACCGCACATTTTCGCCTCCGGGCGGTGAGCTTATCCGGTATATCACGTTCCGTTCGGCTGTGGCTGCGCTATCGGCGTTAGCGATCAGCTTTTTTATCGGACCGAAGATCATTGCAAAGTTAAAATCTTTGCAAGTAAGCGAGCAGGGAAAGCTTGAAGCGCCGAAATCGCATTTATCAAAAGCCGGCACGCCGATGATGGGCGGAGTAATAATCCTTATCGCATCGCTCGGACCTACACTGCTTTGGGCTGATATTGGAAATCTTTTTATCATCTTAATTTTTTTAGCAACCCTCATCATGGGAAGCATTGGTTTTTTAGATGATTATCGGAAGATTGTCAAGAAGAAAAAGAAAGGTCTGATCGCACGATATAAACTTATGGGGCAGATCGGCGTTGGACTGATCGTCGGTATCGCCATCATGCTTTCACCACATCAATTTCCGGATATTGCAACGGCAACGACAATGCCATTCTTTAAGAATATTGTTTTTGATTTCGGAAAGTGGTTTTATATTCCGTTTGTAATACTTGTCATAACGGCTACATCAAATGCCGTTAATTTAACAGATGGTTTGGATGGCTTAGCTGCCGGAACAGTTTCGATCGCATTTATCGGCATCATGGCAATAGCATATTTCACCGGCAATTTACAGCTTAGCGAATATTTGAATATTCCGTACTTAAAAGGTGCAGGAGAGCTGACCGTTTTTTGCGCGGCGCTTGTGGGAGCGTCGCTCGGATTCCTGTGGTTCAACGCCTACCCGGCGCAAGTGTTCATGGGCGATACAGGTTCACTTGCGCTGGGCGGCGCCATGGGGACGATGATGGTACTTGTGAAAAAGGAATTCGTTCTTCCTATCATCGGCGGCATTTTCTTTATCGAATCGCTTTCGGTGATCTCGCAAACGTTATACTTCAAATACACCAGAAAAAGATACGGCGAAGGAAAACGGATTTTCAAAATGGCACCGCTCCATCATCATTTCGAACTCATCGGCTGGGCAGAACCAAAGATCGTAACAAGAGCATATATAATTGCGATATTACTTGCGATTCTGACATTGGCGACATTTAAGGTAAGATAACAATTAAAAAGGAAAAATGAAACGGATACAACTTATTTTGCTCTTTTTATCTTTCGTAGGTTGTTCCAAAGTACGAGAGTGCGAATTTGATGTTTCTTTACTTTCTAATACAGACGAAAAAGGGTTATATGATATATTTTACTCTAATTTTACAGTACTCGATACTTTAAAAGAATTTCAATTTGATTATCAAAAAGACGAATTTGAATACAATTCGAAGCCAAGGTTTGAAGTAATTCGATTCGGTCCCGTTACAATGGATAAGTATAGAGGTATTTTGATTGCACTTGTTAGTGATAAGCAATTAATTCAATACGATATATACTTCGATAGCATTGATGAATGGATTCTTCCAATAAATAATGTTTCTTCCTCACAAAGAGGATTCAAAAGGATGGATACAGAGGATTTTTCTACTCTCTCAAATTTTATAGATAAAAGTTTGGGACTCAAAAAATATTTTAAGAAGAGAGATACGGTAATTTGGAAGTCAGATAATCAGGCGATACGAAATGTAATTTATAACGGGGGGATAAGATTAACTGCTTACAAAACTAAACCAGTTGAAAGCGGTATTGAATTTTTATTTCATTCCTTAGACGAGAAACCTGAAAAAGATTTTAAACTAGGTCTTTCTAGAGAACAAATACGAAAGGAATGGGATGCACGAGACACAATAATAAGTTTATTCTCTGATTCAGCAAGAGAAGGTTTGGTTGCAAATATTTCTCTTTATGGTATCCCCGGTTTAGTATTATTCGATTTTTTTGAGAATAAAGCCATTGGAATAAATTGGTTAGATAATACTTTGAATACTCAAGGTTTAGTTGTGAATAATAGAGTCTATTCAAAAATTTTATTTAAACTTGAAAATCAGTTTGGGAATTCCAAAGCAATTCCATCAGAGAAGTTTCAAAAACCAACAGATAGAAGTAACTATTGGGAAATGGGAAATGATATATTATACCTTAACTTGACTAATGGTGAACATTTGTTTTTATCAAAGCAAGATAAAAATATATTTCCTTTTCCCGAGGATTTGAGATAAATAAGATAGATTATATTAATCCATGCAGACACGCGGCAAACGCTTTTCCGTGCTTGGCGCGGGGAAGTCGGGTCTTGCGAGCGTGAGGCTCCTTCTGAAACATCGTGCTAAAGTATTTGTCTCCGATTCTATGAAGGCATCGAAAGCAGCTGATGCAAAAAAAGAACTTGATGAGCTTGGCGTTGCACATGAATTCGGTAGTATTTCTCATCAGGTCTTAGAAGCTGATACGATTGTTATTAGTCCCGGAGTGCCGATCACTTCTTCGATCTTAGATCTTGCTCGCTCGAAAAATATTCCCATCATAGGCGAAATAGAACTTGCTTCCGGTTTTGCAGATGCTCCGATTGTTGCCATCACCGGCACGAACGGAAAAACAACTACCACTGCATTAACCGGAGA
>JANYLL010000059.1 GCA_025357895.1 Ignavibacteriota bacterium | reverse complement strand
CAAGAGCAAAACCTTTTCCGGATTCTTTTTTTTGGTGGAGAATTATTTTTGCAATATCTTTTTTGGCGATGTATTTATAATCGTTAGTAAAGACTACGAGACTATCTTTTTCAAGACGGATAATATTTGCGGCAAATCCCTCTCCGGATTTTGGAAAGATTAGAGCATAGCTGCGGCTTCCCACGGCAACCTGAGCATTAGCTTGAGATAAAAACAAAATACTGAAAAAAGCGATTGTAAGAAATTTTTTATTATAATTCATACGACCAATTTTTAATTAGTTAAAACGAGTGCCGCTAAAAGCCGCAACAATGAGGAGAAGAAGGATAAGCCCACCTGCAACGACACCAAGAAGTATTCCAAGAACTACTCCTCCTCCGGATGACTCGGTATTTTGACACAGAACTTCAAGGACTTTTGCAAGTTCAAAGTTCAGCGCAGTGCCTAATTGATCATAACCGACGATTTCTTTAAATGTACTATTATTCTTTTTTTCCTCAACAAACCTTCCGCCGACCTTATCATATTTATAGATCTCTCCGTTCTTCAGTGTGACAGCAATGATCTTTTTATCGCGATATAAGCTTATGTCATCTGCGACATAACTGGATTCCTTTGCGCTCTGACATCCCATGAAGAAGACATAGAGAGCACAGAGTATGAGAGCATTTCGTGGGTGTCGCATTCTGTGGTTTGTTGTGTTATCTTAAGAACGCTGGCGGGGCTGAAATGTTTCATCCGAAACCCGTCCCCAATAAAGCCGTATTTTTGCAAACTAAACAATATATCTGACAATAGTGGACTTATTCAAAAAAGCATACGATTTTACCAGAGCCGATGACGTTAAAGCTGCCGGCTATTATCCGTATTTCCACGCCTTCGACGCAAATGAAGGACCGGTCGTGCATCTTAACGGACGTAAGATCATCATGGCGGGGTCGAATAATTATCTGGGGCTTACTATTGATCCGAGAGTCAAAGAAGCTGCGAAGAAAGCGATTGATCAATATGGAACAGGCTGCTCAGGTTCTCGGTATCTGACGGGTACGATCAAATTACATAACCAGCTTGAAGAAGAACTTGCAGATTTTCTTGGTAAAGAAGCGTGCTTGCTTTTTTCGACCGGCTATCAGACTGCTCAGGGTGTAATCCCAACTTTGGTGCAGCGCGGTGATTATGTTATAAGCGATAAAGATAACCATGCCTGTATCGTTGCCGGAAATTTAATGGCAAAGGGTATGTTCGGCGAAGTTATCCGCTATAATCATAATGATATGGCTGATCTCGAGCGCCGCTTATCAAAGATTCCACTGGATGCAGGAAAACTTATTGTAACCGATGGTATTTTTTCCACGACGGGAGAAATGGTTGATCTTCCGCATATTGTCGGTCTTGCAAAAAAATATAATGCGCGTGTGATGTGCGATGATGCGCATGCAACAGGAGTTGCGGGTGTAGGCGGACGTGGTGTTGCAAGCCATTATGGAATTACCGATCAGTGCGATCTGACAATGGGCACATTCAGCAAAAGCTTTGCAAGCCTTGGCGGCTTCGTTGTAGGCGATGCTAAAGTTATTGATTTTATCAAGCATACCTCACCTGCACTCATCTTTTCGGCAAGTCCCGCTCCTGCCTCTGTTGCGGCTGCATTAAAAGCACTTCAAATCCTTCGCGAAGAACCGGAGCTGATGACAAAGCTTTTGGATAATGCTAATTACATGCGCAAGGGATTTAAAGAACTCGGATTTAAGATCATTGAAAATACCAGTGCGATCGTGCCTGTTATTGTTGGCGACGATATTAAGGCATTTGTTTTCTGGAGAAAACTTTTTGATGCCGGATGTTTTGTCAATGCCTTCATCTCTCCGGGCGTACCCGAAGGAATGCAAATGATGCGCACGAGCTACATGGCTGTGCATGAGAAGTGGCATCTCGATAGGATACTCGAACTCTTCAAAGAGATCGGCGAAGAGGTCGGAGTGCTTGATACAGAAGATGAATCATCGGCAGTTGATGCAGGAATGACTCGTGCAATGACTGAGGAATATAAACTTGACGGAAAGATTAAAATTACCACTGCCGAGTCGCGCAAAGAAAAAATTCGTTTCATGAGAATGGTCTGGGATCTTTACTCGAATGAACCGAATTGGGTACCGCCGCTTGAAATGGATAAGATGAGGTTAATAGATGAAAAGCGCAATCCATTTTATAAACATGCCGATGCAAAATTCTTTATCGCCGAGGATAATGGTGTTCCCGTCGGACGTATCGCTGCCATTATTAATCACAACCATAATACACTTCATAAAGATCGTGTCGGCTTCTTCGGCTTTTTTGAATGTGTCAATAATCAGGACGTAGCCAACGCACTCTTTAAGCAAGCTGAGCAATGGCTTGATTCGAAAGGGATGAAATCTGCCCGTGGACCGATCAGTCCTTCTATCAACGATGAGGTTGGTTTGCTTATTGGCGGGTTCGAACATACTCCGGCATTTATGATGCCATATAGTTTACCATATTACCGCACACTTATCGAACATGCTGGCTATGCTAAAGCAGAAGATATGCTTGCCTGGAAACTCGATGCGGAAAAAACTTTGACGCCTAAGCTCAAACGTGTTACCGATATGATGCGCGAGCGAGGCGGCGTAACGATCCGCAATCTGGATATGAAAAATTTTGAGCGCGATGTGAATCTTATTAAAGATCTTTACGCGCGGGGTTGGGAAGAAAATTGGGGAGCTGTTCCGCTTGACGATGCAGAGATCGATATGCTTGCATCGGAATTAAAACAGATCATTGAGCCGGAATACGTGCTTTTTGCAGAAAAGAAAAAAGCTGACGGCAAAGTGGAGACCATAGGATTTACGCTCACTCTGCCGGACATCAATCAATCTTTCAAAGCAGGTAAACCAATTCCCAAAGGTACGATGAATTTGCCGACTGCGATCATGAATCTTATGTCGAATAAAAAAGCGATCGATACACTGCGTATTGTTCTTCTTGGCGTAATGCCGGAATATCATGGACGGGGAATTGACGCACTTCTTTACCGCGAAACTCTTGAACGCGCGCAAAAAAATGGTATGAAGTTCGGTGAAGCGTCATGGGTGCTGGAAAATAATACTGCTATGACTCGTGCAGCGGAAACAATGCAGGGAGAAGCATATAAGAGGTACAGGGTATTTGAAAAAAATATCTGAACCGTGATTTATGGGATTGAAGGATTACGGAGATTAAAAATCCAATCTTCTTAATCTTTTAATCCCACAGATCCTGGTTCAGACAGTTCGAAAATTTTGAAATGACCTAACTCTTGTTTCATTTTATATTTCGTATCAACTAAATTTCGGAGTTCACTCCAGTCTTGTAAATGCTGCCACGAATCTTTCTTTGAGCCGCTGATATATTCGCGCTCGTCTCCGGATTCTACAATAATAATATGCGGAGGATCAGTACGAAGCTGATCCATCATAGTTTTCTTCCATGAGTCCGGAGTCCAGGAAGAAATAAAAGGAGTGTTAGTGAGGCAGATAGTGGTCGGATACCTCTCTGAAAAATAAAAGATACCGATACTATTTCCCCATACAAATATTTTATCATCTGCTTTGAGCAACGGGCGTAAATAATCTGCAAGTTTCTGTTCTTCTTTATACCAATACTGCGGCATTTGATCCTGAACGTCCTGCGCAACGTCCAACCCTGCTAATTGCAAGTATGTAAAATGAAGAGGCTGCGATATGATCCGCAGTGCAGGAGAGAAGAAAATCAGCGCTCCGGCGACAAGACTTCCGATCACGTATCGTAATATCCGGTCGCTGCTTTGCAATCGGCTTCCACTTAGGATATAGTCTTTCCAAAGATTTCGCAGTTCACGAAGGCCCAATGCAGCAAACGGGACAAAAGCCCAATAGGCTCGGGAGAAATGATAAGGAAAAAATTTTCTTTCATAAAGTACTGCAAGAACTGCAAGCGATAGCTGCACGAACAGGTGTACGAGTGAAGCATTCTTTTTCTTTTCCTCGGATGAAACAGGCTGTAAATGATCTTTGAAATAACGGAGTAATCCTATTGCACCGATAAGTATTCCGCTTAAACCGAAGGGATAAATTGCAAGCATCGGAAATTGCTTAAAGTATCGCTCAATAATAGTATGCGATGAGAAAAGCGGATCAATTTCAGCATATTGCCTCACCCATGTAAGAGATTCAAGAAATCTCTCCATCGTGCCGGTAGCCATTAAATAGGTACTATATAATCCAATTAGTCCGATAAGCCCTACCACTACACCGCCAATATATTTCCATGGGAAGCGCTTTCCGTCTTTTGATTCAAGCAGAAGATAAACCACAATTCCAAGAGGGATAGTGAGCAGTGTAAATTTTAAAAGAAAAAGTATTGCGCATACAAGACCCGCATAAATACCAAAAAGAAAATGTTTTTTATTGTCCCGGATAATTCTGTCAGTCAGATCGAACGCAGCCAGAGCGGGCAAAAGTGCAAATGTTTCTGCCTGTGCTGTCATCCAGTAGCCGCTGGTCACGTAAAATAATGCGTAAAGGAATACTGAAGTGATAGCAAGTCTTTCATCGCCTGTCATTCTCCTGAGTAATTTGAAAAAATAGAAGAGTGAGGCGATCTGAAAGAGGATATCGAATGCGCGGACGGACCATTCATGATGTCCAAAGATCAGTGAGGAAATGCCGTAGAGAAAAAAGATCACTGGCGGCTTTGTATCAATGAAATCACGGTAGGGGATCGCACCATGTTTCATCGTCATCTCCCCGCCGACCATAAACGCAGCCTGATCGTAGCCGAACGGATAAGCAAGCATCATCAGGAGCAGGGTAAGCCCAAAGCCGATAAGTAGCCATTTCCAGGTTGAGAAGCTGATGTGCATACAGCAAAAATACTACGAATTATGAATCCTGAATAGGGAATGGAGAAAATCATCCCATGAGACTTTCCGATTCTATGCTTGTTTTATGATTTCCGGATTTTCGTTTTTATAACTCGCATGAATGTTTTCGCAGGCAAAAAACCTCCACTTCTCTGTTCGCCTAATACCGATTTCACACTCCAAATGCCTTACATCTTATTTGTAATGCTCAATTAGATACTCAACTTGTACCGCTTCTTATTCCAGGTGCAATTATTTGCAACGGAGCCCTTGGAATTTTTGATATACCCGCGTATATTTGTTCGTGAAAGTTCGCGAAGGAAATTTTGCCCCGGAGCGCTCAGGCCACTTTGCTCTCCGATTCTTTCGGAACACGGGATATCAGTTACTATACGAGGGTGTCATAACACGGGATTCAAGAGATCACCCTGATAATCGAAAAAGGTAACGGATACATTTGCTATCTAACCTGGAAGCCACGCCACGAGGGCTTTCGGATTCAGAGCGTTCAAAGCTTTGCAAATGTTCCGTTACCGTTTTATTCCCTCTGGGGAGCAACATAAATTTTATTGATTGCAGTTATGATAGTTGCTGCACACTTTAGACAACTTATTCTTATCCGTTCACTTTTTTTTACTATTTCTTACATACACCGATGAAAAATATACTCAAATCCATTTCTATAGTTGCCATGCTTCTTGTTGCTCTCACCGGCATCAGCACTGCGCATCCAAGCTCTGTCACAGCAACAGTACAAAATAATACAACCAATAATCTCGGCACAGTTTCAGTATATGTTGGAACTACGCCATATTACGTATCCGTACCGCAACAGGGTACATTCAATGTCACCGTTCCCTCGACTCCGACATCTGTTGTTATCAATAGCTACGTTGTTCTTCAGGGACAGTCAGGTATTGTTACCCTGTTATCAGGCGTAACGGTAAAGGTTACGCTATCGGGGAATATTGTTGTAACTGATCAGCAAATTGTATATTAAATTTCTGACTGAAATTTTAAAAGCCCTCATATGAGGGCTT
>JANYLL010000056.1 GCA_025357895.1 Ignavibacteriota bacterium | reverse complement strand
ACCAGACGATATAAAGGTATTTTTTATCCATTGCTGTCCAAAATTGATCCTGGTTATCCGGTTCCCCAGAAGCAGGAATAACGGCATGCGTGCTTCCACCACTCGATGTTGATGCGCTGGTGTATGTATAAATCTGCGCCTGCACTATCTGCCGTTTTACGGCAGGATTTGGAAGCCCGCCTAATGTAATATCTATTTGCCGCTCCGCTGAAGTTGCACCGCGCTCATCATTTAATCCCTCGATCAAAAAACTCGTCCGGCTTGTAGGTTCTACTGCAACATATCTCACTCTTCCATTAAGATTCGCAGCGACCTGTGATTCAGCGACGGGAAATGTTGTGCCGCTTACGTCATTGAAAGGTCCGCCTGATACCACTCCGGGCGGTTGACAACCGGGATGAGATGATGTTCCGTCAAAACTTTCCGAAGGTTCACCTATAAGATTTCCTAAAAGAAACCATCCACTGGCACTATTGGGACTTACTGTACCATTCGGATTCCAAGTCCCCGAAGTATTTACATCATGCTGATTCGGACTAAACAACCAAGGATGACCAGTAATGTCTACTTTATCTCCCATATCTGAAGAAACCGTCCATTGCCCATAACCATTGGCTGCAAGGCAATTCATTGTGAGTTTTATTCGAGGATCGTTTGTCGAAAAATGTGCATCATCAACCACTTTATATTGATTGATGCTTGAAATGCTGGTTGTACTCAATTTACCATATTCACTGTGTGAGATTCCAGGGTACGTATAATTCTGTGCCTTCAGTCCCGTCCAATAAAAGATCCCTAAAAGAATTGCCAACATTTGACAACTCCTTCTATAAATTAGTTGAGAAGATACCCCCCCCCCTATGATTTTATTGGGGTTACGGGAAATCTCAATGAATGCGGACGTAGAACGTATTGAATTTTTCATAATGCTTACTCTTTAAAAAATGGAAGAAACATGAATTAAAGAGGTATTGGCTGGGGTTTGAGGGAAGTTGCCTTCACGGAAATCACGGTCTTATACCTGAGCAAATATACAACAATTTTTCCTACTATGCAAGCTTTTTAAGAAACTAATTTAAAATACTGTTTTAAAGTAGAGCGATTAGCTCAACCAACTAATAATTTTGAGCATTCTTCTGCGACTATAAGAGCAGAAACGAAGAATCTCTTCAGTTATTTTATAACCTATAGAGATTCTTCATTTCGCTTCGCTACATTCAGAATGACTAATTGAGCTTTCCGTATTAATACCGAATTAATGAAAAATAATTCTGTGTAAAGGGTTATGTTTTTGTTATTATTTAATTATAGAAAAGCTTTATTTCATGCCTTCAAGTAGTTTTCCCGTATTTTTGACGTTCAGACTTCTGTATATTATAAAAATTTTTCAATGAATGACGATTCGATAGGACGCGGAGAGCGGCAGGCGAGGGCGCTGGTGATGGTAGTGCTTATCATCGAAGCGCTGTGGATATTTTTTCATAAATACCTTCCCCTTGATGCATCGCTCTGGGCTTTGCAAAGCGATGCCGTCCGTGAGCATCTTGCCGGACGCGGCAATGACGGACTCTCGATGATCCCTATTCCTGCGGCGAATACGCTTGTTCCTCTTATATCCGGCATCTTAAGTTTTCTTTTAAATGGCGAAGTTGTCACCAGACTTCTCCTCGTTCTTTTCGGCATAGTATTTCGGGGCTATGCCATGATCTCACTTCTTCGCGTCATGAGAGTCCGTGAAGAATTGGTGTATTTTCTTGTTCCGGTTTTCGTCTGGAGCGGAATTTTTGCCATTGGGTCGCTTCCATATCTTGTCGCCGAAACTCTTGCACTTGCTCTGGTAACTCATCTTTTGAAACAGGATCATCCACAGAGCGGAACATATTGGTTCTTAGCCATAGGTTTTGCCTTCGTTGCGCTTAGCCATGCACTTGCATTCCTTATTATCATCGCAATTGTTTTTGGTGTTGCCAATGAACAGCGCCGCAGCGTTCACTTAAGTCAGGGCTGGCTTTCGAATATCAGAAGCGTTGCAGGACTCATTGTTCCCGGTTGTATTGTGTTACTTCTCAGAATAATTTATCCGGCTCCGATCTTCATGCTTTCTTCAAGCGGCTTCATACCCGAAGGAGGTTTGAAACATTTGATATTTATTATGACTGCCGCCCCTATTATTCGTGAAGCAGCGTTTCCCGGATCGGATATTTTAGCGATGGCAATTTCTATCGTTGTAATATTGCTCATCATCACATCTCTTGCAAGAGCATTTTTACTTCCGATGGAAGAGGTCTCCTGGCAGTCGCGTTCGACAAAAACTGCCGGAGGAATACTTATTATCCTTGTACTGCTCGGAATCGTTCTGACTCCTCTTGGATTCGAAACATCAGCGTTATTCTGGCTTGCATCATTTCTTCTCATTGCCGGATCGTATTCTCGCGGACCTGCATCGCGGCGCGGAGCTATTGACAGAGTCTTGCGAATCATCAGTTTTATTGCAATGGCTGCTGCCGGAATATTTAATGGCATCAGCACGAACAGAGGTTCGGAAGCCGCTTACGACGTTCGCGGAAGCTCGATAAAACTGGTTCGCGGCGAGAGCAGCGGAGCTAAAACCGATGAGCATCTCGATTCTGTAAATGTTCGTTTTGTTTTGGATCCTGCTCTCATCGATGAAATGAGTAATGCTCCGATAGGATCTTTTTCCTATTCGGTAACTGCTCCTCTTTACATTTATGGTATGGGAAATCCTATGGTATCTCCATCACAATTTCAACCCGAAGCAGGTATCTTAGAACGATCGGATAAAACTCCGAATGGAGCAACTCCTACAAAGCCGATCATGCTTGCAAACCCCGAGCAATATTTTGATAATCATTTCAGAGTTCTCGCAGCACTTCCCGATGGCTCAGGTTTTTCTCCGGCTTTCGGACAATATGCAAAATCATTTACCGATACGACGGGTATCATCGCTGATCATGGCATGGCAAAATTCCGTCTTGTTATCGGCAAGCTTTCATCCAAACCGCAAATAGGATTAGCAGAGATCATCCGTTAAAGATCATGACGCTTTTCGAAAAAATAATTGCCCGCGAAATTCCCGCCGAGATCGTCTATGAAGATGATGACGTCATCGCATTCCGCGATATTGATCCGAAAGCTCCGACTCATATCGTCATCACCACAAAACGTCCGATTCCTACGCTTAATGATATCGATGACAATGATGCCGAACTGATGGGTAAGATGATCCTTGCTGCAAAAAAAATAGCTGTATCCGAAAAAATAGATAAATCAGGATACCGCATCGTTTTCAATTGCAATAAAGACGGCGGTCAAAGTGTCTATCATATCCACTGCCATCTCATGGGCGGAAGATCTATGACATGGCCGCCGGGGTAACTGATAGTTGGTAGCCAATACTCTTGCTAATAGGGCGGACTCCTACTTTATCTTCACAAATTTTTCTGTGATCGAACCGTATTTTATGTAATACACGCCTTCCGATAAATTGCGGATGGGAATTTCTGTTTGGGATATTTCTGATGATATATTCTGCCGGTAAACTTCTCTGCCCAATACATCGAACATGATGAGGGTTTCTCCTGCCTCACTTGCAGGTATTCTACCGGAAGAAAATCTGACTACGATAAAATTCCCATTTGCAGGATTGGGATGAATCGAAAAGGACGTTGTTGGTGTAGATCCTACTCCCAATTTTGGATTTGCAGTTCCACTCAAAGCAGAATGACTCTTTATCGAATGAGCAAATGATGCTTCCAGATCGGTTAGCCAGTCTATTCCGGAGGAATAATTACCTTCGGTCTGCAGATGAAAGCAGATATTCACCGAGGCGATATTGCCCGGCTTCAGCGAAATCGGAAGTGATGATGTGACGGTGAAATTTATTGTATCGGCTAAAAAAAAGCCTCTCAGGGTGAAGGGAGCCGAACCCACATTCTTCACCTGAAGCTTGTTGCAGATCGTATCTCCGGCATGGATAGGTCCGAAATCAAGGTCAGCAGCATCGATGAGTCCTGTTGAGCCATGAGCATCCAAAGATATGGCAAGCGAAAAGCAATCGGTTGCCATGATGAGTGAATCACGATGACGAAGTGAATCTGAAGGAGTGTAGCAAACTTGCACCATCAGTGAATCCCCGGCGGCAAGGGAATGAGGCAATAGCGGATTAACCGAGACGATCCTATAGGATGTATCGGCATTGGTCAGTTT
>JANYLL010000043.1 GCA_025357895.1 Ignavibacteriota bacterium | reverse complement strand
GAAGTCCCCTGTCACGGGGTTCAAGGACGAAAGTTCTTGTTCTTTGGAGACTTCTATATCATAAAAAAAGCAACTTGGCAACGAGTTGCTTTTTTTTATACCATCAGTGAATATGCAATGTTAGTCCTTTGATTTATATGGAGTTACTTACGGCTCGGAACTTAAACTGTCAACTACTTACTGTTAACTGCTTACTGATATTTATTCCGGTTGAGTCCTCAAAGTAAAACTGAAGACGCTTCCAACTCCGGGAGTACTTTCAACTGAGATCGTCCCTTTATGGGCTTCAATGATATGTTTACAGATTGCCAATCCTAAACCTGTTCCGCCGGGAGAGTTGCGCGAGCGGTCTTTATCAACGCGGTAGAACCGTTCAAATAAGCGTGGAAGATGTTCAGGCGCAATTCCAATTCCGGAATCATGTACTTTGACGGTTACCTGGTCTGTTGTTGGCGTTTGGTTTAGAAGTTCAATCTTTATTATGCCTTCGGAAGTGCTGTATTTGATGGCATTATCGATAAGATTGACCATAACCTGCTTCAAACGTTCTTTATCCCCGAAAACCGTAACCTCATGATGCGGAAGGACATTTCCGGTAAAATACAGATCTATTTTCTTTTGCTCGGCAACACCAAGCATCTCGCGCATCAGATCTCGCAGAAAGGGCTGTATATCAAATATCCTGAAGCTCATACGCATTTCTCCTGATTCGATACGGGATATATCGATAAGGTCGCTTAAAAGGGCGTTAAGACGCCCTGCCTGCCCCTGAGCGCGCTCAAGGAAGTCTCTGTTGACCGTCGGATCATCTACGGCTCCATCAAGCAGCGTTTCGAGAAATCCCTGCACAGCGAAGATCGGAGTGCGAAGCTCATGACTTACGTTTGCAAGAAACTCGGAGCGGATACGTTCAAGTTTCTGCATTGCTGTAAAATCCCGTGCCTGTTTTTCGCCGATCTCATTAATTGCTTTGGCAAGGTATTGTAGTTCTTTGGGAATATCATCCTCACCGTGATTGGATACTTCCAGCCTTCCGCGTGCAATTCCTGCTGCCTGAGGAACAAGATCTTCGATAGGATGTACCAGGCGTTTGGCGTGGAAATAAAAGAAGGGGATGCCGAGAGCTATCGTTAGTATGGAAACATATAATACACCGTCATGGAAGCCACCCGTGACCCAATCAAGCCCGATATTTCCTGCCGTCAACGTAACGAGCAGAAAGAAGACAGGGGTAGCAAATGATCGGTTCCTGAGTGAAGTCACGGGATAAATTATGAAATACGAATTTTAAATTACGAATCAATAGCGCATGGTAAACCATTTTTTTTTATTCTTAATTCGTAATTCCTGATTTCTAATTCACGAACCGGTACCCAACGCCCTTTACCGTCTCAATTCGCTCGCCCATTTTACCCAATTTATCTCTGACCTTGAAAATATGGACATCTACAGTTCGCTCAACGACGAATGCACCGTCACCCCAGACATGATTGAGCAAGGCATCGCGCGAAAATACTCTTCCCGGATGGGATACAAGATAGAAAAGCAGCTCGAATTCTTTCCGCGGAAAAAAAAGCTCTTTGCCGCTAAGTTTGACACGGTATGTTCCTCGATCGACTTCAAGGTCATCGATGCTGACTTTTTCAGCAGCATGGTCTTCGGGCAGTATTGGAGTATTCTCATTGGAGCGCCTGAGAACCGATTTTACTCTGGCTACTAAGATTCGCGGACTCACCGGTTTCTGAATATAGTCATCTGCACCCAGCTCCAACGCAAGAAGCTGGTCAAGCTCAGCTGATTTTGCAGTCAGGAAAAGAATCGGAAGATTTGCCGTTTTTTCATTTGCCCTTATTTGCTTGCAAACTTCATATCCATCCAAACCAGGCATCATGATATCAAGCACAACAAGCCCGACCGGATGATCTTCGATCATCTTTATGGCTTCGTTTCCCTCGGCAGCCGTCAGAACTGCAAAACCTTCTTTGGAAAGATTATAGGCAAGAAGATCGCGGATATCCTTTTCGTCATCGACGATGAGCACGGTTTTTGTCATGGAATAGACGTATTTTTTCGATAAAAGGATAACACCCTATTTCAAAATGACGTGCGCTAAGGAACCACTAAAACGCTATATTTGACGGAAAGATAACAATTTCGTAACGGAATGATAATATTGGAAGACTGATTTTTAGAAATGAAGCCCGATCGTAAATCCTATATCTGCAGTACTGAAATTCAGATCCTGATCTTGTAAGTTAACAAATGGCATCCCTCTGGCGCTTGAAGTACCTACATAAAAATATTCCGTCTTCAAACCGATCGAAAAAGATTCATAGAGATAATAGGATAATCCTGCGGCGATCATTGCACTGAAATAGGTCTTGTGGACGGAAGCATTATCCTGTTGAATAGTATTGAACCCGATCGAAGAGTTAAAATCAAATTGACGGAAACCGACAGGGAAGCGCTGAAGGAGAGCCAGCGCGTCACGGGCTGGATCAAGCCCGACCTCGAGCCGTGGAAGCACGACGCGGAGGGGTTCGAGCCGGTTTCGAGCCTCGGCATCCGGCTTCACGGCGAGCTCGTGGGCTGGATCATCAACCACGCCCTCGACGAGCGTGTCGTGCGGTTCACGTGCAGCTTCATCCGGCGGGATCTTGGGCGGCGGGGAAAGATCGTTCCCGTTTACACGGAGTCCATTCGGCGCCTCTCGGAGAGCACGGGCTTCGTGGAGGCCACGTTCACCGTGCCGATCCGGCACCGCGGCATGTCGAACTTCGTCCTCCGGCGCTCCGCTCCGTTCCTCAGCTTCAGCTTCCTCGGGGAGACGCGCGGGACGACGAAGATTCTTACGCGCTGAGGTTACGCGTTTGAG
>JANYLL010000035.1 GCA_025357895.1 Ignavibacteriota bacterium | reverse complement strand
GGTATTTTGCCTCTTCTATGATGATACAGAACTCAACTCGGATGAAAAGAAGGTTTCGGACGACAAATCGCGAGATAAGCTGGCTGCATTTCAATGCCCGCGTTCTTCAGGAAGCCCGAGATGCGCGTAATCCTCTTTATGAAAGAATAAAATTCCTTGCTATTTATTCGTCTAATCTTGATGAATTCTTCCGCGTTCGTGTCGCCTCGCTCAGAAGCCTGTTGAATCTTAAAAAAGCTGAGCATAAGGATTTTGAGATCGATCCGAGGCAGCTTCTCAAAAAGATACATAAGATCGTCGGAGCACAGCAGGAGGCATTCGGAAAAATTTTTCAATCGCAGGTCGTCCCCGAACTTCGCAGGCACAATATTTTTCTGGTAAATGAAACAGAGCTTACTTCGGGGCAAGCGGAAAATGTGCGGCGGTATTTTATCGAGAAAGTTCTTCCGCTTTTAAAGCCTATATTTCCGGATAAATCACCAAATGATCCGTTCATAAATAATCGCAGCCTGTATTTTGCAATAGAACTTGCTCCGCGCGATGAAATGATCACCGCTGATAATAAAGAAGACAGTGAATATGCTATTTTAGAAATCCCTTCAAGTGATCTGCCCAGATTTTTTGCACTAAAAAAGGAAGGAAAAAATACCTACGTCATGTTCCTCGATGATGTAGTTCGGTTATCTTTACCCGAATATTTTGTCCGCAATGAAGTTCGCGGTGTGTTTTCATTTAAGATGACGCGGGATGCTGAACTCCATATTGAAGATGAATTTCAAGGTGATCTTTTATCAAAGATCAAAGAGGGTTTAAGTATACGAAAAAAAGGTATTCCCTCGCGTTTCCTTTATGATCCGCACATGCCTGAGGCGATGTTAAAATATCTTTCAAAGTATTTTAAGTTAGGTGAGGATGATCTAATTCCCGGAGGCAAGTATCATAATTTTAGCGACCTGATGTCCTTCCCGAATCCGGGAATTCCGAGTTTAGAAAATAAGCTGCAGCCTCCGCTTGCTCACCGTGATCTTAAAGATGCCCGCTCCATTTTCCCCGTTATTGCACAGAAGGATATAATGTTATTCTATCCTTACCAAACCTATGATTATGTGCTCCAATTTATCAATCAGGCAGCAAAAGATCAGGCAGTAGTTGCAATTAAGATCACATTATACCGCGTTGCTGATAACTCTCAAGTGGTGGAAGCATTAAAAAATGCAGCAAAGAACGGTAAAGAAGTTACAGCCTTTGTCGAGATCAAAGCGCGCTTCGATGAGGAGCAAAATCTTTATTGGGCTGGAGAACTGGAGCGTTCCGGAGTCAAGGTACTCTATAGTTTTCCCGGTCTGAAAGTTCATTGCAAGCTTTGTATAGTCACGAGAATGGAGCGTGGAGAGAAAAAAAGGTATTGTTATCTCGGCTCAGGAAATTTTAATGAAAAAACAGCGACGCTGTATTCCGACGTCGGGTTATTTACAACCGATCCGCGTATTACCAAGGAAGTAAAAGAAGTTTTCCAGATACTTGGCAGAAAGGAGCGTTCTGCAGATTTCGAGCATTTACTTGTTGCACCTTTTTCGATGCGCAAATCTTTTGAGAAACGGATCGATAAAGAAATAAAATTTGCCAAAGACGGAAAACGAGCGGAGATCATTATCAAGCTTAACAGCCTGGAAGATTTAGATATGATCGAGCGGCTTTATGAAGCAAGCATAGCAGGAGTCAAGATCAGGATAATCGTTCGAGGGCTTTGTTGTATTATTCCCGGAGTTCCGGGTATGAGTATGAATATTAGAGCTGTTAGCATCATAGACCGTTATCTTGAACATGCAAGAGTTTTTATTTTTCACAATGGCGGAGAAGAAAAATATTATGTTGCCAGTGCTGATTGGATGACACGTAATTTATCGCATCGCGTTGAAGTTGGCTTCCCTGTTTACGACGAATCCATTCGAAAGGAATTACGGCAATTCATTGACATGCAATTAGGTGATAATACAAAAGCTCGTATCATTGCAAAGGGAAAACTAAATAAATATAAACGTCCTTCAGGCGGAGCAGAGAAGATCGAGGCACAGATAGATTTCTATAAATATTTGCGCACAAAACACAAAGCGAATGATTAGATCTGTTTCCTGCATTAAATTATAAAATTGGTTATGGAATCCGATTTATTCCATAACTTTGTACTCTACACTAAATTAAAGATGCGTTATAAACTTAATCTTTTGATCTTTCTCGTAATTTTCTGCAGCAATTCAAGTGCGCAGACGAAATACGACTTCCCACAATTTGGGAAGGAGACCGGTCGTTTCTTCTCAATGCCTGCAAGATGGGATGCTTTTGATTGGGGGACCCTCGGAGTGCTCACAGGTCTTACGGCAGTATTGATGCAGGCAGAATTTCCGGTGCGGGATGTAAAATTTATTGACAGAGCATTCTATTATAGCCCCGAAGCAGTGGGCGGCAGAATGTATGGAGAACTTTACACACCATTGATCATCTTTGGCGGATATGCTGGGTATTCCTTAATAACGGGTGATCATAAGGCTAGAAAGATAGGTTTTGAGATAGGTCAGGCATGTCTTTATGCAGGCGGAATTGTAATAGCCATGAAAACTATTTTCGGCAGAGCAAGACCTTATATGAATGAAGGAAAGACTTCCTTCCATTTTTTTTCAGGTCTTTTTGATGATGACCATCATTCATTCCCCTCCGGGCATACGACGGAAGCGTTTACGATGTCAACTGTTTTGTCCTTGAACGCCCATTCAACATTTCTCAAAGTTCTTGCATATCTGCCCGCTTTTTTTACTCCATTTTCCAGAGCATATCAGGGATTTCACTGGATGTCGGATTGTCTGTTCGGTGCGGGACTGGGGTATTTCATAGGTAAATGGGTCGTTGATCTTCATAACAAGAATGAAGCTGCTGCGTCAGCTTCCTCTTCAACCCATTCTATCGGGTCTCAAATGCCTGTCATTTATCCGATATCTTTTAGTTATCGATTCTGAAGAGATCCTTGCAGTTGATTTGAACATGTGTGAATAATGTAACGATTTCTCAAAATTGTGTAACGCTTTATATGATTGATTTACGTAAGTTTGTAGGATTGTTGTAGGCTTTTTCCAATATAATCGATTTCTAATCCGATATTAATTTTTGAAAGTCAAAATGTTTAAGAAAGTACAATTTTTATATATCACAATTTCTCTGCTTTTGTTTTCGACTATTGCTCAAGCCCAGTTCGCAGAAGGAAAAAAAATGACGGGTCAAAGCTTCTCACCTGCGGCGCAGCTGCTTGAGACAAAAAACTTGATACCTCTTTCCGATCAGGATACAACGAAAAAAGTTAAGATCGTCCCGCAGGATACGAATTTAAAAGTGGAAAAGGTGCCTATCGATACAAATTCAAAAAAAATCCTGGTCAAGGATACAACCGGGCACGAATATAATCAGTACAAGGGCTTGCTTAATGATGATCCTATCTATAACAAAAGACATCCGTGGTGGCAGCCTGCTCTAAAGGTTGTTCTACAAAATGTTCTTCTGAATCTGTTCGATCATTACGTCCTCAATTTAGAATTCGCTGTTGTGGGATTCAATTCATGGAAACACACGGCTAACCCCTTCTTTACGACGGATCGTTGGAAGTGGGACGAAGATAGATTCGGCAACAATTTTTTACTTCATCCTCTGACCGGTGCAGGGTATTATAATTCGGCTCGTGCTTCAGGAATGACTTTCTATGAATCAATGCCCTATGCATTCGGAGGCAGTTTAATGTGGAAGATGTTCGGTGAAAATGCAGGATCTTATGATCCGATAAACCATCCTGAACTTAATGGCAGACCTGAAAGAGAAGATATTCTCAACACCACGATCTTAGGCATATTCAATGGAGAAGTACTCTATAGAATAAGCTCGAACATCCTTGATGACCGCACGACGGGTACAGAAAGATTTTTTAGAGAATTAGCTTCCGGTATTATTGATCCTTCAAGATTTTATGCTCGCTTAATGCAAGGAAAAGTTACAACGGTTACTACCGATGAAGTGTATCAGAAAGAGCCATTAGACGTAGTGTTGTCAGCAGGTGTTCAGGTTCAAGGACAAAAAAACCCCAGAGTAGTTCTAAATGCCGATTTTGATTACGGTGATCCGTTCGAAAAAAGAGACCGAAAACCTTTTGACTACTTCACTCTCCGCACCGACGTTACCATTGGAGAAGGACGAAAACTTATAACTAATATATCAGGTGAGGGTGTGCTTTATGCAAAGAACATGAAGGTTGGTAATACTGAAATGTTAACCGGCGCCTTCATACATTATGATTTTTGGGATAGTTATAATTTCGAGTTAGCGACGATGGCATTTAGCGGCGGCATTGTTTCAAAGTTAGCAGTAGCACCAAACACGAATCTTTATACGAATTTCAATCTTGGCATAGTGCCATTCGCCGGTAACAGCAGAGAATACGGACCTGATACATCCCAGTTGAGGGATTATTATTTTAGTGCGGGAGCAGAAGCAAAATTAGAAATTACACTGAATTACAAAGGTTTTGTGAGCGGAACACTACTTGCTTATTACTACTGGCTTAATACGATTGAACGGCCGCTAATAACAGGCCGGCCCGGTAATGATTATATCGCCATCTTAAAACCCAGACTCGAATTTCACCTGTTCAATAATATCGGGATAGGGATAGAACATTTGATCTATATGGATGACAGGGTTTACACTGATAATACTCCCACTATCCATACTACAAAAACTCAGGATAAGATTTTCCTACTCGTATATTTCGCAGATTTTTTGCATAATAGATAAACTATAAGTTCGAGGAAGTCATAGAATCACTTTTCACTATAATATATGAAAAATAAATTTTTTGTTATTGTTCTACTTTCAATTCTCTCATCCGGCGCTTTTGCTCAACAGAGGGATACGACGTTGCCGTATAACTTCTCACAATTCTGGCGGGAGACAGGGCATTATTTCACTACCCCACTTCATTGGGGAGTCAATGATGCCATTGTCATAGGATCTTTGGCTGTAGGTACTGGAGTTGCCTATGCCATAGAACTCCCTGCCCCTCCTGTTATTCCTGGCATTAATAATTATTCTGCACGACCGTTATATCAGGGTACTTTCGCCAAAATAGGAGATTTTTACGGAGGGTTATATATGCCTTTTATTCTCTTCGGTGGATTTGGAGGATATTCTTTGATTACAGGAGATGTAAAAGCGAGAAAGATTGCTTTTGAGGTCGGACAAGCATGCTTATATGCAGGGGCTATTACTGCAGCATTAAAATATGTTGTAGGAAGAGCAAGGCCTTATGCCGGTCTTGGCAAATCCTCACTTTTCAATTTTAGCCTTTCAAACGATGCGTATCATTCATTTCCCTCAGGGCATTTGACCGAGGCGATGGCTCTTTCAACAGTGCTTGCATTTAATTCAGATCCATTGTGGTTGAAAATTCTTTGCTATGTACCTGTGCCGTTCACATTTTTTTCGCGGGCATATCAGGGATACCACTGGGTTTCAGATTGTGTACTCGGAGCAGGTATAGGATTTTTCACTGCTAAATGGTGCGCTGATGCCCATGGCAGAGAGGATGATGTTCCACCAAAAACTGGAAGTCTGGAGTTAAAATCATTATGGCCGCTTACGGTAAGCATGGTGGTAAATTAATTTTCTATATCCCCATTGAACGCAGCCAAGAGGTTGGTTCATCTTTTGTAACAACAAATAATAAAAATACTATGATTAGAAAACTAAGCTATGTATTGGGGATAGCATTCATTTTATCCTCAATACCATTAACAGGCATAAGCCAGACGACGACTGATGAGAAGACGGAAGTACACCATACCGGTGTTAAACGTACGTATAAAAAAGCAAAACGTAAAGTGCGTAAAGCAACACAAGACACAAAGGACGCTGTAAAGAAAACCTATCATAAGGCAAAGACCCGCGTCACAACTGATGACGCTACAAAGGATGCAAACGAGAGAAAATAAGCATTTGTAAAAATAAAAAGGAGTGGAGAATTATTTCTCCACTCCTTTTTTCATTTTATACTTTATCTCGATGCCCCGCCTGTAGTTGATGGCGATTTCTCCTGCGCCGGAACTGAGCCGGTGCCGAGGGATTGTAATTTTGTCTGCGGCAAATTTTTCATCTCATTATGCGTCGTGATATGATCGATGAGATTATATTCTTTTGCCTGCTCGGGAGTCATATAATTATCGCGTTCGGAATCCTTAGCGATCTCTGCAATATCCCTGCCC
>JANYLL010000027.1 GCA_025357895.1 Ignavibacteriota bacterium | reverse complement strand
GGCCCGTGCAATTGGCTCGATCATTCCTGAATTAAAAGGCAAGCTCGACGGCACATCGCTTCGCGTTCCGACTCCTGATGGCTCGATCACCGATCTTACTGCAATGGTGAAAAAAGATGTGACCAAAGAAGATGTCAACGCTGCATTCAAAGCTGCTTCCGAAAACGGCTCACTTTCAGGATATTTAGCATACACTGTTGATCCTATTGTTTCCACTGATATTGTCGGAGATTCTCATAGCTGCATTTTTGATTCGCAGGAAACGATGGTCATGAATAAGCGCATGGTAAAAGTCTTCGGCTGGTACGATAATGAATGGGGCTATTCCTGCCGCGTTGTTGATCTTATTAAGAAGATGGCAGCGCTATCATGAACTTCAAAACGATTGACGATATCGATGTAAAAGGCAAGCGCGTATTTCTTCGCGTAGATTTTAACGTGCCGCTTACGAAAACTGCGCCATATACAATTACCGATGATACCCGCATCCGCGCTGCGCTTCCGACTATCGAAGCCTTACGAAAATCCGGCGCACGAATTATTATTGCAAGTCATTTAGGCAGACCCAAAGGTGCACCATCTCCGGAATTTTCGCTTGCTCCGGTGCTTAAGAGATTGGAAGAATTGCTTGGAACACCCGTTGCATTTGCATCCGATTGCATCGGAGATGAAGCAACTCAAAAGGCAATGGTGTTGAAAGATGGAGACGTTCTTCTTTTAGAAAATCTTCGCTTTCACGCAGAAGAAGAAAAGAACGACCGTGATTTCGCACAAAAACTTGCATTACTTGCGGAAATTTATGTTGATGATGCATTCGGCGCAGCACATCGTGCTCATGCTTCGATCGAAGGGATCACGCATTTTCTTCCTATACGCGCTGCGGGATATTTAATGAAGAGTGAACTCGATTATCTCGGAGGAGTTCTGACGACTCCGCGCCGTCCGTTCGTTGCGATCATCGGTGGAGCAAAGATCAGTGGGAAGATCGATGTCGTCAATAGTCTGCTCGATAAAGCGGATGCCGTGCTCATCGGCGGCGGAATGGCATATACATTTTTTAAGTCTGAAGGATTAGAGATCGGGAGATCACTTTGCGAAGATGATAAGATCCAATTAGCAAAAGAACTTCAGGCACGCGCTGAGCAATTCGGGAAAAAACTTATTCTGCCGACGGATAACGTTATTGCCGATGCGTTCAACAATGATGCAAATAAAAAAACTGTTTCAGTAAAAGATATTCCTGTAGGTTGGATGGGAATGGATATTGGTCCAGATACGATTAGCATGTTCGAAACCCTGATCGTCAATGCACAGACAATTATCTGGAACGGCCCTATGGGAGTTTTTGAAATGCCGAACTTTGCTCATGGAACATTTGCAATCGCTCAGGCAATGGCAAAAGCAACTGAATGGGGAGCAACGACAATTGTCGGCGGCGGTGATAGCGTCGCAGCCGTCGAAGCAACCGGACTTGCCGATAAGATGAGCCATGTCTCCACAGGCGGTGGAGCAAGTTTGGAATTTTTAGAAGGGAAAGTATTGCCGGGAGTTGAGGCATTATCTGAACCTGGATTAATGTGATGATTGAAATTTGTGAGATTACATTCTAATTTTTTTTTTGGATTTATTCGATTTTGAGCTCCATTACCATTGATTATTGCTTGTGACGGAGAAAGATTTGCCGGATTATGAATTGACGCACAAAATAATTGGATGTGCGATGCGTGTGCATTCGACATTAAAGAATGGATTTCAAGAAGTCATTTATCAGCGAGCGCTGGCAGTTGAAATGAGAGATAGTGGGATGGGTTTTTCCAAAGAGCATAATATGCCTATCTTTTATAAGAATGAATTGATTGGTGCAAGACGTGTAGATTTTTTAGTTGAGGGTAGAATTTCTGTTGAATTAAAGGCATTAGCAAGCCTTGAAGATGTTCATATTGCACAAGGACTAAATTATCTTGAAGCATATAATATTGAATGCGGACTTTTAATAAATTTCGGTTCAAAGAGTCTTCAATTTCATAGATTGAGAAATAAAAAATTTAACTCAACAAAATAAAAAAAATCGCATGTAATATAATCTCGATAACCCCAATTATCTCATTAATCCAGGTTCAGACTGATTTTAGCGCCGCCTTAATCAGCCTTTCCAACCTCTCGGATTCTTGCGGCTGTTCTTTAATTACGGCGCGGATAGCTTTCTCTGCATCGCCGCGATTATAGCCGAGGGCTACTAATGCTGCAAGCGCTTCCTGTCTGATCTTTGCGCTGCTGGAATCCGATGCGCCGGGTTCAGAAGTGAAGACCTCTTCTTTTAATAATTTATCTCTGAGTTCGACCACAAGGCGCTCCGCAGTTTTCTTTCCGATTCCGGGGATTCCTGTGAGGGCGATAAGATCTTTTGTTCGGATCGCTTCTTTGAGAGCGTTGGTGCCCAAAGAGGAGACTATGGCAAGACCGGTTTTGGGACCAATTCCACTGACACTAATAACCTGATCGAAGAGCTTGCGCTCATCTTGCGTTGCGAAACCATATAATGTTTGCGAATCTTCTCGGACGATAAAACGGGTAAAGACCTGATATTCACTGCCGGGACTTGGAGCATGTTCATACGCAGCTTGGGTTGAAAATATTTCATAGCCTGTTCCCGATGCTTCGATAACAAGCGTGAAAGGTTCTTTCGAGATAAGTATTCCGCGAATGTGTGCAATCATATTACTGCGAAATTACGGAATAATCAGAAGAGCTAACAGCAAATTTGGAATGACTTTAATAAAAATATAGTATATTGCGAGTCAGTTGTTCGTCTTTTTTACTTATTTTGGGAGGAAGTATGCAAACAAAATTACATCATATTACTTTTGGAGTTCTTTTGATTCTTTTTGCTATGGAATCAAATGCGCAGGTTTCATCACATGCTGCGCCTTGGAAGGAAAGTTTTTTCCGGAGTGGCATGGCAACTCCAGCCCGGCATAATGCGTCTTTACCATTGTCGGTACCCATAAAATTTTCCGGTACAATTCCGATCGGACTCGAGGGAATGTATCAGGAGCAATCGGCAAATCGAGGATTGCATAACATTATTGTCGATCCCGATCATCCGCAAAATCTTCATGCAGCAGTTACTTTTGCTTTGAATGTTACCGAAGCTGACACCGTAGCAGGAAAGAATTTTTTGCCTCAGTTACGCGTCTATTATCTTTTTAGCTCCGATGATGGGAAGACATGGTCGCAGCCAAAAGCTATCGCTGATGTCCACACAAGAACTCCGGAAATGATCCTTGTGAAACGTGGGACCGATAATATTCCTGCCATCGCCGCAGTTCGAAATAACGCCGATACGAATAATCCCTACACCTGCGCTCTGTATATCGAACAAGGAAAACCCGGGGACGGAAATTTTAAAGAAATTTTAACTGACCGGAAAACATTCCGCGATTCGATCAGGAACATCAATGATCCCAGCATCGCTCTTTCCGGTGATGGTACGAAGATATTTATGACAGCAGGAATTGACAATATAAATAAGAATACGCCGCAATATGTTCAATTTGGCACTTTCACCTTAAGCGAAGATAAAAAAAATGCAATCTGGGGAGGATGGAAACCCGGACCGAACCCTGGGGCGAAGGGAGCTGAAGATCCTCTTGGCTTTGCATTTCCCTGGTCTACATCTGTGCGCGTCTCACCAAGCGGAAAATTAGGGGTTGTATGGATAAATCGCGATTACGGTACTCCTGATCTCTCAGTCTATCTCTCAGAATCAATCGATGGCGGTGCAACATGGCTTACTACACCGAAAACTGTTATGACGCCTTTGAGTACCGGACAGACTCCTGACCCTAATGGAAAGCCCTATGTGTATGTTGCTTTCAATACTGATTTCTGGTATGCAGGCGAACATGCTCAATGTGTAACAGCAGGATTTTACTACAATCGCGATTCCGGTGCAGGCAAAGGATTTTATATTCCGCAATCCGGTACGATGCTTTACTGGAATGATGCACTGAGTCAGCCTGTCCTTCTGATGTCAAAAGAAAATGACACTCCACTCGGAAGTTCCGTTATTGACGGATCGTGGCTTTCGAGTTGGACAAATGCGGCAAACGGTACTGATCCGCAAGGGCTTTATAACCTTATCTACCCTACTGTTGCGCGAACTTCCGATCCAAAAATCTTTTCAATTTATTTTAATGCATGGCAAGATGGAGATATCGAGGATATGAGTTCGATCGGCACGATCGGAAACGGAATGTTTATCAGCTATCCTTATTTTAGCATTTGGCAGACAACTACGAAGGATGGTGGTTTGTCATTTTCGGAGGCATCGTTAGTTCGCGGCAACGATGTTACAAATGCCAATGAGCAAAAATATGACTATCGCCAGATTGAAACCGCGCCATGGAATCCGGACGCTTCCGGATCTGTGAAGTTCCATACTATTTTTAATGTTGATTCATCCGCCGGAGTAATTGATTATGTCGGAAATCCGGGGTATGACGAAGTTACCTGGCTTCTTGAAACAAGGCAATTTGCCGGTGTCGATGAAAAATCCGGCGTGAATTCTTTGCAGATTTTGAATTACCCGAATCCTGTTAATTCGAAAACATCTTTTCCTCTTTTTCTTTCTGATGCAGTTTCTGTATCACTTGAAATAACTGATATCGTGGGACGAAATATAATGAAAAAGAATTTTGGAATCCTCAGTCCCGGTAAACAAGAAATCAGCGTTGATGCAAAATATCTGGAGTGCGGATCGTATCTTTATACACTTACGGTCGGAGGCGATCATTCCAGTGGAGTCTTCACTGTTGTTAGATAACACACACAACATTGGTGATCGATTGTATGTAATGGGGCGGACTTTAGTCCGCCCTTATAATAAATACTGGTAAAACCAAAATCTCCATCACTGTGTTTGACTCCAACTATTATTGCATTATTATCTAAATATTATTATTATATTATTATGATGGTTAGCGAAAAGAAAAAAACATCCCTTGAAAATATTTCTTATGATCCGCTTTATAAACATGCTGCTGAGAATGCCATTGATGTTTGCCTCCGCGTCCAGAAAGGCGAACGTACTACCATTATCACTGATTTTGAAACACTTCCTATCGCCGCAAGTTTATTTGATGAATTAAAACTCGTCGGATCAATCGTTCACTCGTTCGTTGTCGAAGATTATTCCGAGCGTCCGATGGTACACATGCCGCAGGAAATTCTTACTGATATGGAAAAATCTGATGTGACGATCTATTGCATGCAGGGTCAGGAAAATGAATTGCAGACTCGCAAAGAAATGATGGCTGTCGTCAATAAAGTAAAGCCGCGTCATGCACACATGGTCAATATCAATCATGAGATCATGATGGAAGGGATGCAGGCAGATTTTCTTGCCGTTGATGCCATCAGCAAAAAAGTTTGGGAGCTTGCAAAACAGGCGAAGAAAATTACTGCAAAATCTCCGGCAGGTACGCATATCGAAGCGACATTCGACCCGAATCTTCATTGGCTGAAAACAAGCGGTATTATCACCCGCGAAAAATGGGGCAATCTTCCGGGTGGCGAAGTGCTGACGTGTCCTGCTGAGGTGAACGGAGTGTACGTGGTTGACGGAGTTGTCGGTGATTATCTTTGTGCTGAGTATGGCGATATTAAAGCAACACCGCTTACTATTCACATCACCAATTCACGCATCACAAAATGCGAATGCGAGAATCAGGCATTGCTCGAAGAATTTTTAGAGTATACACATACCGATGAAAATTCAGATCGCGTCGGCGAATTTGCTATCGGCACGAATATAGGCGTTCAGGATATCCGCGGTTTGATATTGCAAGATGAAAAGATCCCGGGCTGTCATATCGCCTTTGGTTATCCATACTGCGAGCATACAGGAGCAACATGGTATTCAGGTACACATATTGATGTCGTAGGCAGAGCCTTCGATATTTGGATAGACGATCTAAAGATCATGGAAGCAGGGAAGTTCTTGATAGAGGCGTAGTTATATCAACCGCTTATAAAAATATTTTTCATCATCGGTTTCGACTATGATATAGTAAAGTCCTGAAGTTTGGACGGAAAAAGTTTTCTCGAAATTTTGATCAATCGTACCTTGCCAGGAAAGAATTTCGTTTCCGAGCAAGGAAACGATTTGAATTTTGACACTTCGAAAGCCAACCCCTTTATTTGAAACTGTAATTTGCTTGCCTGCACTGTTAAAGATTTTTACGAAAGAATTATCAGTAGAAGGTATACTGATCTCATTCTTTGCAATCCCATAACCGATCAAAATATTAGTTGAAAAGAGTTTTTTGATACAGGCGCTATCCCAGGTTACACGAAGCACTGCTGTATCCCTGCCCAGAATTGTAGGGGAAAATAAAACATGGAAATTTGCTCGAACTCCAGGCTTAAAAAATTTATTCACCATCAAATTTTGCGTCCCATTTTCAAATTTAAATTGCGAATTCTGATCAATAATATCCATTCGTTCCAAAGTCAAGGGAATAGATCCCAAATTTGCCGCGACAATGCTATCGAGAATACTCTTGCCGACTAAAATGGAATCAAACACGTGACCGGTATTTACTGGATTAGAATAAGTAGCTGAGATGTATACCGTATCTCGAAGAGGACTGGGGCAGTTTGATTTAAAATGAATCGTGAAGATAATGGTTGTATCGGTATAGTTAATGAGAGCAGCATAAATTTTTATCTGAATTTTATTCCCTTTTGTGATGACAGTACCTGGTACAATCCCTTCTATGGAATCAATGGGGTAAGAAATTCCCTCAATGGACTCAACAACAAGATTCGTATCACCATCATTAGAAAGAAGGATATAATATCTATTATTAACTCCTAATGCCACATTCCCGAAATCAATGGAGGATGGAGATGAAGAGGCACTGCAAGCAGCATGGGCTTGCAGAACATTTACAAAAAGAAACAGGGCAATTAAAATTTTCAAAGGGATTCCTATTGGATATATTAAAACAAAGCTTTAAGTTTTTGTTGCACATGCTTAAAGCAACCGTTTGAAAAAATATTCTTTTCCATTCGCGGTTACTTTGATGAAATATATTCCTGAAACTTGCATCGAAAAAGTTTTTCTGAAATTGCCGGAGGCTATTCCAGACCAGGATGCGATCTCAGAACCCAAAAGATTGAAGATCTTTATACTGATGCTGTTCATTTTAGCATGGTTGGCAATTATTGCGACTTCTTTATTTCCAATAGCAGCGACATCTAAATTATTTTCTATACTTTTTTCTATACTTATTGAATCAGTTATATGAATAGCTGAGTTTTGCGCTGATGTAAGAATATAACAAAGTGTATCCTTGTAATCACGTCCCCAAAACTGAACATTCGATATTGATAGCGGAACAACCGTATCCTTCGCGCCGGTGAGTAAAAAATGAAGGGTAAGAAGAGGCGATAAATGTGTTATAGGAACGCGGCATTTTAACGTAAATAGAACGTTCTCATTTCCTGCCCCGTCATTGCTAATTTGTGGGGCAATAGCATCTGAAAGACTTTGATCATAATCGAATCTATTTTTATTAAGTTCAAGAAATCCTGCAGGGTAGCTTACGTCAAAGGTAATCCCCATTGCTTGATCATCTACAGATAGTGAATTGGAGAGTGTAAGAGGAATATTTATTGAGTCATTAATATTTGCTGTATAAAAAAGCTGCATAGGTGAAAGCATATCACGATCGAGTTTGCCAGTACCCGTTAGAATATTCCAAGTGAAAATTTTTTTTATACCACTACTATCCCATTGGCAGACAATTGTGTCCGATACTATCCCGGGAATTGTTGGAATATAATTAACATGAAAGAATTGTCTCGTTGATCGAGAAAAGGATTTATTAATTTGTAGTGAATCAGATCCATTATCAAAAAAGAATTGTGGCGGTATTGTTGAATTACGATGCAGAATAAAAATGTAATCAAGCTTAATTGGAGCAGGTCCCAAACTTTGAGCCCAAATACTATCTTGCTGAGTTTGACATTCGAAAGTCTCTAATGACTGACCTGAATTTGAAACGCTTAGAAATGAAGACTGAATATGAAGTTGAATTGTATCTATATTTGGGCAATTTTGAGCAAAGCAAAGAGTAAATGAAGTTAAAATACTTGCCAGACAGAAGAGAAAACTCAGTATAAGATGTATTGTGAAACTTCTCATGAAAGTTAGCCATTGATTCTGGAATAATAACCAAAATTATGATAATTTGTTCCACCAATAATATTTGCGAGAAACTCAAGTATAGTCCTAAATTTATTGTCTAAGGAATGTCTCTTCCACTCTCACTGTTTACACCATCCGAAAATTGTCATACGTTATTCCGTGAAAGAAAAAACTGAACGTAGTCTGACTATCTCACAGGGTGGGGGTAGCGAGTATCAGGTTTCTTGTCTTACTTGCCCCAAGGCTTCGCATGGAAATGCCAAGCCTGAGATAGATAAGCCGCGCTCCAATTGCGGAGTTGTCGGTGTCTATAATCATCCAGAAGCATCGGTCATAGCCTACTACGCACTGCATTCCTTGCAGCATCGCGGTCAGGAAGCTGCCGGAATTCTTGCCGCTAAGTGGGAGAATGGCAGCAAAGAAAAAAAACGCAGGTTCTCTGTCTATAAAGATCATGGGCTTGTCCTTAGTATTTTTTCCGATCCAAAAATTCTAAATGAAACGCTTGCCGGAGATTCGGCGATCGCGCATAACAGATATTCAACCACAGGAGCAAGCGGAAAGACGGAGAATATCCAGCCGTTTTTCATGGATTATAAAAAAGGGAATTTTGGGCTTGCGCATAACGGAAACCTCACCAATACTCGCGAACTTCGCGATAAATTAAAAACGCTCGGCACGATCTTCCAAACTTCAACCGATAGCGAACTCATTCTTCACCTTGTTGCTCGTTCGCAGCAAGCAGAGCAGATCGAACAAATACGCGATGCGCTTCGCCAAACCCTCGGTGCATACTCACTTACGATGATGACCGATACGGCATTGATCGCAGCACGCGATCCGAATGGCATTCGCCCGCTTGCAATAGGAAGAATAAAGCGTTCGGATGGCGAGTGGTCTTATATGGTTGCAAGTGAAACCTGTGCTTTTGATATTGTGAATGCCGAGTATCTCCGTGACGTTGAACCGAATGAGATCGTTGTGATTGACCGTCATACTGTTGAGACGGGACAAATAAAATCCTTAAAGATCCAGGAAAATCCCCCGACTCCGACGCATTGCATTTTTGAATATATTTATTTCTCGCGCCCTGATTCGAAAATATTTGAAGAAAGCGTTGATAAAGTGCGCCGTAAGCTGGGCAAGAATCTCGCAATGGAAAGTCCTGTCAAGAATGATAATAATAAACGCTTAACCGTGATCAACGTACCCGATTCATCGAATACGGCAACACTCGGTTACGTTGCGCAAAATAATAAGGAGGGGAATCCTTCAAAGTATGAGATCGGCTTGATCCGTTCACACTATGTAGGAAGAACATTTATACAGCCCGGGCAGGATAATCGGGAGATGAAGGTCAAAGTAAAATTCAATACTGTAAAAGGCGTATTGAGGAATAAAAAGGTTGTGGTCGTTGACGATTCCATTGTACGTGGAACGACGTCAAAGGCATTAGTAAAGCTCATCCGCGAAGCCGCTCCGAAGGAAGTGCATTTGCGCATTACAGCTCCGCCGATCACTCATCCGTGTAAATACGGAATGGATTTTCCGAGCAAATCGGAGCTCATTGCAAATGATTTCTCAAATGATGCTAAAGCGATCGGTGATTCTCTGGGCGTTGAAACGCTGTCGTATCTATCAGTGAATAAACTGCTTGACAGTGTTCCGCATACGAATTCAAAAGGCGAGAAGATCGGATATTGTATGGCTTGTTTCACCGGCAATTACCCGGTGCCGATTGATGAAATCGCGATGAGCCAGGAGCAAAACGACGATTAAATTCTCATTCCGCATCTATGGATAGTTGATCCGAACCTTCGCCTTTTGAACCTGAAAGACGAATTGTATAAAATTGTCCCTTTACAAATAGAAGGGTTGAGTGATACTCCTGTGATATATCCGTCTCACTTCGTACAAAGATCGTATGCTGTCCGGCCGGCATCAATACATAATTTCTGATCTCCTGAAAATTCACCGGCGATGACTGCCCCGTTGTTATGTCTTTGAACAGAGGTGGAGCATTTATATCGTCGATATGCATATTAACCGTTGGGCTTGGCTGCGGATAATCTGGTAAGCCATTGATGAGCCGTACATAGCATGAATCTTTTGGCGCGATTAGTTTACGCACGCTGTCATCGGCGAAGATCGGAAAAATCCGGTTCGGATCACCGGGATCGTTCGAGCGGAAAAGAACGATCGTTGTCATGGTATAGGGCTTACGAGCGGGAACGGTAAGGCTATCAAATTTTTGTGTGCCTGTTCCAAAAAAATAATTCGCATATAATACAAGTGCACTGTCATGATTAACGGGGACAAATTGCTTGTTCATTTCAGGATTTACATCGGTGAAGAGATCCTGATTCTGCGGGCTGTATAACCTCAGATGGACAATGCCGCTGGTCTTGCTATTATTAAGCATTGCAAGAAAGCGAAGAAATGCAGGTCCCGGAATTGTATCATGAATAGTTTGAACCTCAACGCTATGGGAGCAGGAAGAAAGGAAAAATGAGGATATCAGAATTGGAATAAATACGAGTACTTCAAGCATGATAATGATCACGCCGATACGAGACTTGCTCTGTAAGAATCTTTTCATATTCTGTTGCTCCAGGTACGAAAATACGACATTTTTTCCGGCCCGTGTAAAAAAGTGGGGGTGGGTGGGAAATGAATTTAACTGATTCCTTTGTTATGATAGGCAGAATAACTCATTTTGAAATTTGATAGGCTTAAGTTGAAGGCAGCATTTTTAGTGGTTATACTCTAAGCCTGTCATTCTTTATTACATAATTTATCATCTCATCATGCCGGGGAAGTTACGTAAACAGGATTTTGAAACCAGTTCTCGGATTCCGATAGATCGTATATACGGTACTGATGACGCAGGAAAATTTCCATTTTCCCGTGGTATCTATGATGAAATGTATCGCCAGCGTCTTTGGACAATGCGTCAATATGCCGGTTTTGGATCTGCGGCAGAATCTAATAATCGCTATAAATATCTTCTTGCAAGCGGTACAACTGGGTTATCGGTTGCCTTCGATCTTCCTACGCAGATCGGTTACGACTCAGATCACCAGATGGCTGAAGGAGAGGTCGGGAAGGTCGGCGTTCCGATAGATTCGCTGGAGGATTTCGATATTCTTTTCGATGGTATTGATCTTGCGAAAATTTCTACCTCGATGACGATCAATGCAACTGCTTCGATCCTTCTTGCGCTCTACGTTGCAAAAGCAAAAAAACAAGGCGCTGATTTGAAAAAATTATCAGGCACCGTACAAAACGATGTCTTAAAAGAATACGCTGCGCGCGGAACATACATTTATCCTCCGCAGGAATCCATGCGTATTGTAACGGATATTTTTGCATGGTGCGCAACTGAAGTGCCGGCATGGAATACGATCTCTATCAGCGGTTATCATATTCGTGAAGCGGGAGCAACGGCAGTGCAGGAAATTGCTTTTACTCTTTCCAACGGCTTAGCGTATGTGAAAGCCGCTGTCGATGCAGGACTTACTGTCGATGACTTCGCTCCGAGACTTTCATTCTTTTTTAATGCACACATCAATTTTTTCGAAGAAATCGCTAAGTTCAGAGCGGCACGTTCGCTTTGGGCAAAGTTAATGAAGGATCGTTTCGGCGCAAAGAAATCTGAGTCTCTGAAACTTCGTTTTCATGCTCAGACTGCAGGATCCACACTTTCTGCACAGCAAATAGAAAATAATATCGTTCGCACGACTATTGAAGCGATGTCTGCAGTGCTGGGAGGAACGCAATCTCTGCATACGAATGGCAAAGACGAAGCACTTGCTTTGCCTACGGAAGAATCCGCCCGGACAGCGCTTCGCACGCAGCAAATTATTGCGTATGAATCAGGCATTGCCGAAACTGTTGATCCGATGGCTGGCAGTTATTACATAGAATACCTGAGTGCAGAACTTGAGAAGAGAAGTCTTGAACTCATCGAAAAGATCGATGCTCTTGGCGGCTCGGTAAAAGCCATTGAAATAAATTTCCTGCAGGATGAGATCGCACAAAGTGCATACGAATTCCAAAAGAAAGTTGAGACCAAAGAAGAGATCGTTGTTGGCGTGAATGAATTTACAGATAATAAAAATGAAGTACCCGCAACACTAAAGATCGATCCGAATCTGGAGCGTGAACAAATTGCACGAGTTCAGGCTCTGCGAAATAAACGCGACAATAAAAAAACACAAGCTTCTATTGCGGAAGTTGAACGATCTGCCAAGGACGGCTCAAATCTTATGCCTCATATCCTGAGTGCTGTCGAAAGCTCAGCTACGCTCGGCGAGATATCCGATGCGATGCGAAGGGTTTTCGGAGAGTATTAATTTCAAATTCTATTCTTCAGTTTTATAAGACTCTTCAATAAAGAGCTTATAGATTTCTACCTTTAGTGCTTTTGCTATTTTTTCAAGACTCGTTATTGTAGGTGATTTTTCTGCTCTTTCTATATCGCCAATAAATGTTCTGCTCATTTTGGTAATAACTGAAATATCATCCTGAGTTAATCCTTTCTTTTCTCGGATAAACCGTATATTATCCCCTACTATTTGCTTTATATTCATGTAGTTGCAAAATAGCAAGGAGTGAAATTTTATTTGCCCTCTATCAAGGACATTTTGTGCGTATCTTTGTATGCCCTCCTTTTTGGGGATGTAACATTTTTTCATTTCTTAACTTATTTATTAATACGGAGACCAGATTATGCATTATTTTATCAGAGCAATCTGTATCTTTACTGTGCTTTTTGTGTTTACTACAGCACAAGCCCAGACTGACGTGCCTCGTATAATAAGCTATCAAGGACAAGTTACTGCTGCCGATGGCAAAGCCATAAACGGTACGCACCATATTACGGTTAATTTCTATTCTGATCGTTTCGGCAAAACTTACCTGTGGCAGGGTCAGTATGACGCCGAAATAACGAACGGAATTTTTAATGTTATTTTAGGCTCTGGGAAATACAAATTACCTGAAAACTCGGTAATGAATCGTCCTCTTTGGATAGGCGTCAGTGTTGATGGGGGCGCAGAGATGCGACCGCTTTCTCAAATGTCGGGCGTTCCGTATGCGATGAATGTGCCGGATAAATCCATCACAGCAGCAAAACTTGCTGACGATGTTTTGTTGAGTATTAATAATTCTTCGGGACATACTCCGACAGTGCAGGCAGCTACCGGATTTCATGAAATAACCGGGGATACAAATACTACTGCGACTATGACAGTGGGATCGGGTGCTGCGCTTAGACCAGCAGGTACAGGTACAATCACTGCAAACCAATTCAGCGGAATATTACCAAAAGCAAATGGCGGAACTGGCTCATCTTCTGGTTCCTGGCTATTAGGCGGAAATGCGTTAGCCAATGATGTAGGAATTGATTGGTT
>JANYLL010000006.1 GCA_025357895.1 Ignavibacteriota bacterium | reverse complement strand
CGTCAAAAAACCTTGGTGCTTTTGGCGACGGCGGGATGATAACTGCAGCAAACGATGAACTCGCCGAGAAACTCCGCTCGATCGCAAATCACGGCGCCACGAAAACATATTTTCACGATCGGCTCGGAGTAAACTCGCGCCTTGACTCGGTGCAGGCTGCAATCTTGCGCGTGAAGCTGAAATATCTCGACGAGTGGAATGCACGACGCAGAGAAGTAGCTGCGCTTTATACAAAGTTATTCTCATTACATTCAGATGTTATCCAAACGCCTTCCGTCCACCCTGATGCAGAGCCGATCTGGCATCAATACTCGATTATAGTAAAAGGCAATCGCGATGGGCTTGCTGCATCTCTAAAAGCCGAAGGCATACCAACAAGTATTTATTATCCAGTTCCATTGCACTTGCAACCGGCATATAGTTCATACGGCGGTAAGGTCGGTGATTATCCAAACTCAGAGTTCGCTTCCGCGCATATCCTTTCGCTTCCGATGCATTCTGAGCTTACCGATGAAGATGTCGCGTATATTGCAGAAAATGTTATCCACCATCTTCAAACCAAAACACAGTGAAACGCGCCCTCATCATTATTCCAACATACAACGAAGCTGATAATGCCGAGCGGATCATTCGTGCCGTCTTTTCGCAAGAATCGAAAACGCCCGATGTTTCACTCAGCATTCTGATCGTTGACGATAACTCGCCCGATGGTACGGCAGATATTATTCGCCGATTGCAGACTGATCCTGTAATCGGCGAAGAGAAATTGAACTTACTTTCCCGCGCTGGAAAAATGGGATTGGGAACGGCGTATGTCGAAGGATTTAAATTCGGACTCGAAAAAGGATTTGAGTATATTTTTGAAATGGATGCCGATTTTTCTCACGACCCAGAAGAGATTCCGAATTTCTTGCGTGAGATCGTGCATGAGGATGTTGTTCTTGGCTCACGATATATCACGGGAGCGAACGTTGCCAACTGGCCTCTGCGGAGACTGTTGCTTTCCTATTATGCAAATAAGTATGCCCGCATCGTCACCGGAATAAAAGTTTATGATACGACCGGCGGCTTCAAGTGCTTTCGCCGCGAAGTGCTTGAAGCGATTGATCTAAATGATATTCATTCGAATGGATATGCATTTCAGATAGAAATGAATTTCCGCGCCTGGCGAAAGAAATTTCGCATCAAAGAGATCCCCATCGTTTTTGTAGACCGTCATGCCGGAACCAGCAAAATGAATAAAGCAATTGTACGCGAAGCAGTCGGGCTTGTGTGGAAGCTAAAATTGAAAACATTATCAGGAGAATTGTAATTCACTTCTTGTCATTCTGGACGATGTTCTTCGAGCAATAGCGAGAAGAATGGAGTTAAGAATCCCGTGAATTGTGGCAGGGTGTTGCTCTCAAGAATACCTCAAGAGGATTGCTTGCTTCGAGTATTCAGGACCGGGCTAAAGCCCTCCTCGTAATGGCACATGGCACTATGGATATTTCAATTGTCATCGTCAACTACAATGTCCGCGAATTCTTGCGCGGAGCGCTCGAAAGCGTACGGCGATCTCTTGCTATCGGCGGATTGACGGGCGAGGTATTCGTCGTTGATAACGCTTCGCGCGACGAAAGCGCGGCGATGATCGAAAAGGAATTTCCGGAAGTAAAACTTTATTCGTTGCAAGAGAATATCGGTTTCGGAAAAGCCAATAATCTTGCCATGCATGAGGCAGTTGGTGATTTCATCCTTGTTTTGAATCCCGATACTATTCTTGGCGAAGAGACTCTTCGGGTGATGGTAGATTTTATGAGATCGCATCCAAAAGCCGGCGTCGCAGGATGCAAGCTCCTCAATGCCGATGGATCATTTCAGATTTCCTGCCGAAGAGGCTTCCCCACTCCGTGGGCAAGCTTTACCAAGCTTTTCGGACTCTCATCTTTTTTCCCGAATTCGCCGCGCTTTGCCCAATACAATCTGACGTATTTACCTGTTGAGAAAACATATGAGATCGATGCGCTAGCAGGAGCATTTATGATCCTCTCTCGCGAGGCATACGAAAAAACA
>JANYLL010000424.1 GCA_025357895.1 Ignavibacteriota bacterium | reverse complement strand
TACCAATGCATTTTTCTGAAATGAGGCTATCGGTAGTATCGTGTGGATAATAAATATATACCATACTATCTCCGATATGCATGGGATTATATTTGCTGAAATCTTCAGTCAATGGCAATGGAAGATTCTGAGTGCTCGAAGCACATGAAGTAAGTATTCCAATCGCTGAGAGCAATAGCAAATAACAAGAACGAATTGGTTTACGTGTTTTAGAAATTTTTTGCATCTTCGGTCATGGGCAGTACATTACAGGATTAGTAGTTTAGGATTGGGTTTTCATATCATTAAATAAAAATTCAAGATAGAACGTATAATAACCCTATTAATAAACACGGTGTTCGGATTGAAGTTTCAGCTACTAAGGTTTTTTACTTCCGCACCATCATCTTCATAATCATCGGCTTGCCGTCTCCTGCTCGGAATTCGTAGAAGTAGCTTCCGTTAGAACTAAGAGTTGAAGCGCTTATTTTTGTCAGGTATCTGCCTTGATTGAATATCTGATTATCGATAGGACGAGCAACTTCCTTGCCTGAAATATCTAAGATGCGGATCGTGACCGGAGTATTATCGAAGCCAATATCGAATGGTATCTGCGTATCGTTATTTCCGGTATTGCTGCCAAAAGGATTGGGCATGTTCTGGTCTACAAAATTTGCCGTTGCAGGTCCGGAGATCATGTGAGTACTGCCACATGCCGAATCAACAACAAGTACGCCATCAACGACAAGCGGAGATAGTTCTGTTCTCAGCGGAAAACTGATTTGCTTATTTGTCAGCGGACTGATCGCACCCGGCGCATCATTATCATGAGGCTTAAACTTCATGCGCACTAGCGAGCCAGCTTTACTGATCGGAGAACCTGCCCCTTGCAATTCATACGTGAACTGTCCGGGAATATCAGCAGGGTTCGTGATCAGATTCCAATTTCCTAATTGCAATATCATATCTCCCTTCGAAACGCCTGCTCTGTCAAGATCAAAGAGTGTAGCATCATAGGTGATCACACCTTTCAGATCGAGAATATGCAGCGAGTCAGGAAGATCGGTTCGTAAGCGCAGACACGGATAAACATTATCTCCGATCCTGGCACGTTCGTTATCCATACGAATATCAACAGCGATCGGCGCAATATCCTGCTCGATAAGATCAACGGTAAATATTGAACCATCGTCAAGAGTAAAAATTATCTGAGCAGTGCGCTGTGCAATTTGATATGGAGTCGTTGCCTTAAAATCAACAATGAATACATCCGAGCTATCTTGCTGGATCGCAAATTGCGAAGGAATATTCCGCAAAGTAAAGTCCGCGCTGTTGGCTCCGGTCACCGCAACGGTATTAACCGATAGCATCCAGTTACCGCTATTGCCAATTGAAAATGAACGGGATGCAGTATATCCGGGAAAGAGCGTTCCGAAGTCAAGAAGTTTCGAGGAAAGCACAGTGACCGGACGGGCTCCGATACCGGTAATAAAGACCGTATCTTTACCTGTCAGATCTTTAACGTCTTTACCTGAGAAAACAAGTATCGCATTAAATGTACCGATCGCCGAAGGCTTAAATGTAAGGGTAACGGGATACAACGTTTCGTAGATCGTTCTGGGCAATACACTGATCGGACCTGAAGCAGGATTCGAGCTGAATGTATTTACAGGCGCTGCGGTGATAAGATCTAAGTTTTGCACCTTCAGTGTATCAGATGATGTGCTGATAATATTTAAAGTATGGTTCACCGGAACTGCGCCAATTCTTACTTTTCCGAAATTCACGCTGTCCTGATCGAGGACAAGTTTCGGAGATTCATCATACCCGGTAAGAGTGACTACTCCCTGAGTACTATCGTCAAAGGTAAAGATCATCTTCGCAGTATGAAAAACAATTATTTTCTGCGGAGCAAATGTAATTTGATAGGTCGCCGAAGTACTCTCGGGAATACTATCAGTGATAACCGGAATCTGTGGCCCAACTTTTACATAGGAAAACTCATCTTTATTAGCACCGATAATTTCAATGTTGATCGCCTTCAAAAACCAATCGCCGGTATCGGAAAGCGTAAAGGTTTTATTTTTATTTTTACCAAGGACAACAATTCCAAAATCAAGCGCCGTATCTGAAAATGAAGGCTGCGGTATGGCTCCGATTCCACGAAGCTGGATCGAATCCGTTTTTATATCACCCCCATAAGCATGGAGATAGCCGGTGTATGTTCCTCTTGCAAGCGGAAAGAAATCGACAAGCACACTATCTTTGGATTGTGCATTCACAGGTTTAAGCGTATCAAAAACTGCAAAGACATTCGCTGGTGATGTTGCAGTAACCGCTCCAACCGATAGAACCTTATTCGAGCCATTGCGGAAAACTGCATGGAGATAAGGATTCGTATGAGTATTTATTCGCTGTTTTCCAAAATTAATTGCGCTTTGCCCGAATTGCAGATACTGTGCTTCTTCGATCGCCTGCAACGGAATACAATTGCTTGTGCTATCGTCATAATACACACATAACTGTGCCTGATGCACTAAACCTGTTAACGCATTAGTAAAAAAACTTACGGTGATATCGATCGTTGAATCAGGTTCGAGCGTAAATGGGTTAAACGGAGTCTGAGAAGGTAAAATAATTTTGAAATCACTAGCATTTGGTCCTGTTATCTGCATACGAACCACTCGCAACTGATAATCCCCGGAGTCTTTGAGAGTTGTTGTTAACGTTCGGGTTTTGTTCGAGGGCACAATGCCATAATCTAAAAATGCAGGCGTAAATATAGCTTTAGCAACAGCGCCAAT
>JANYLL010000422.1 GCA_025357895.1 Ignavibacteriota bacterium | reverse complement strand
GGCGATATATCAGGCATCGGAGCAGGAAGCGCTGGCGGCGGTGGAGGAGCAATTGTACTTTACGGATTACAATCTTCTTTTAAAGGTACGATCAGATCAAATGGCGGCAACGGACTTAGCGCATTCAATGACAATGGCGGAGGCGGAGGCGGAAGCGGAGGAGCAGTGATCTGCGGAGGAAAACTTTCACTTGGCATTGCGAATACGATTAATGTAGCAGGCGGTGTCGGCGGCATTGGTTCTCCGATTAATTCTGGTCAGGATGGCGGAAGCGGAAGTCCCGGAAGAGTACGCTTTGATGGACCTGTATCGGCACCCGTTTCCGCAACAAACCGCGCAACAAAATTCAGCGGACCATCAACCGACGCATCCGATACCGTTGCAAGAACATTCACGCTAACCGGATCGGGCAACGGGAATGATATTCAAATATTGGCGCGTCCGCTCAGTGGTCAGTGGTCGCAAGTTGCAGTGGTGACCAATTACGCTCACTTAGGAAATGTCTGGAGTACAACGATCACACTTCCGGGCAATGATTCACTTTATCTTCTTGCAGCAGCGCAGAAAATTTCGAATCCATCAACTGCTGCCTATACTGCAGATCCGACGTGGATACTTTCGCAATCGGCTGCAAATATTTTATATGTTCTTTGCCCGGAGCGCGGCGTTGCTTCAAATGATTCACTTGTGAATTTCGGAACGGTCTCGCTTTGCGCCGATGTCTTCGATACGATCATCATTACCAATATTGGTTGCACCGGCTCTACTCTCAGCTCTGATATTGCTGATCTTTCGCTGGGCGTATCAATAATAAATTCCGGAAAGCCCACTATTGGTCTTCAATCAAAAGATACTATTGTCTTGCATTTGCATCCGAAGAAAATCGGTCCGTCTTCGACAAAACTTACGGTACATACATCTCTCTATGATATTAGTATTCCGCTTAATTGGATAGGTGATGCCTCGGCACCGAGTATTTCACTATCTCCGGATCTCATAAATTTTGGAAGCATCTCGAGATGCAATGATGGATTCGATACGCTCTATGTTCAGAATTTGGGGTGCGACTCCGTTTCGCTTGCAGAAAATATTTCCGATACATCTCTAGGAGTATCGTTCGTTCGCAGATTGCATTCTTCGCTCAATAAACAGGCGCGTGATACTATTATCCTGCATTTTCAGCCGAAGAATATAGGTGCAGTTACTGCAAAACTTCATATACATTACGGCAATCGTGATACGGCTCTCTTAGTAACGGGTGATATAACAAGAGGTTTAGCAGCGCTGAAGTGCGATCCACCTAAAATAGATTTCGGTATATTAGCTTTATGCCGGACAGTATTCGATACGCTGGTAGTCACGAGTTCTGGATGCGACACGCTTCAGCTATATGCAAGTATTGACGATCCGACTACCGGGCTTTCAATTATTCGTTCGCCTAAAAAAATGCTTCCGACCGGCGAACACGATACGATCGTCATTTCTTTCCGCCCGCATAGAACAGGCGCGATCTCGGCGAATATGGTGCTTAATTATCAGGGAGGCGATTCGCTTATCGGTATATCCGCTTTCGGAGTTAATGATTCAACTCCGATCGTACTTAGTATCACTCCGCTCATTCAATCTTACGAATGCGATTCGAGATCGTTTTCGATCACACTTAAAAATCCGAGCTGCGATTCACTTACGCTCGAGAGTTTTTCTTTCGCGGGAAAAGATACGTCTGATTTTTTGCTAAAGCCTTCTCTTCCTGCAGGTATAGCTTCCGATAAGACAGTGGCAATTAACGGATCCTTCGATCCGCAGGATTCGGGGAAGCGCAATGCAATGGTAATATTCCATCTGCTTCGCAGCGATGGAAGTCTCTTTGATACATCAATTGCACTCACCGGATACGGTATCTTACAAAATATTCGTGTAACACTACCTCCGACACTTCCTTCTGTGCAATCATTTGGGTTTGTTACTGTACCCCTTATCTCGCTTGATTCAAGTCAGGCAGGAATAACGATCTTTGATTTTGCACTCCGCCTGCATACCGATCTGCTCACACCGTTAAGCATAGACGGTTCGCGCGGCGAATTTGCCGGAGCGACAGTTGACCGCTTCATTGTTTCTCATGATAGTGTTTCGGTCAGGTTGCGATTCTCTCCAAAACGAATTATGCCCGGCGAACTCTGTGCGATAAAATGCCAGGCGTATGTGGCAGATACGTTATCAACTGTCGTAGGATTGCAGCGAACAAATTTTAGCGATGCCCAACCTTCACCGCTATGTCTTACGACTACGAATATCGATAGCGTAGCATTTAATCTCGATCCGCAATGTGGAGAGCCTTTCCTCTCGCATTATCTTGCACAAGGGAAAATACCGAGCATTGACGGCATCTCCCCGAATCCTAGCAATGGCGTCACGAAAATTTATTATACTCTTCCGTCATCTTTATTTGTGAAGATCGAACTTTTCAATCAACTCGGAGAAAATCTCCGAATACTTTCATCAGGAAATGAAATTGCAGGCATTCATAAAAAAGATTTCGATATTTCTGATATGCCAACAGGCACATATTATTTTAGGATGCAGGTAGATGGCAGATCAATAATGAAGGTAGTCGAGATTTTGAAATAATTTATTCTGTGCGCCTCAGATTTCACTTCGTGTATCTCTGTGGTTAATCCCTTTTTTTACCACATGGGTACACAAAGGTACGCAGAGGTAGAGAAATCAATCCTTTATCATCCTCTCGAGTTCTTTCGTCTCATAATATTTCCCTGCAATGAACACTGCTTTCTGTGCTTGTATATTATCAATCGAATCTAACGGATTTTTTTCAAGCAGAAGGAGATTCGCTTTATGTCCTTCCGCAACACTTCCCCACGAATCGGTCGCATGAGAATAATCGGCAGCATTGTAAGTTGTTATTTTCAGTATATCCTTATTAGAAATTCCGGCACGAGAAAAGAGTTTCATTTCTTCCCACACACAAAACCCGGGCACACCAAATGGATCGTTGGCTTCGGCAGGACTCATGATCATCTTTGCACCGAGATCGTTAAGATCTCTTACTAATTTTAATCTGTTCTGAATATATATGCGTCTTTTTTCATGTTTACGTAATACGGAATCACCTGATCCTTGATTGTATTTTTCAAAATTATCGCTGATGCTTTTTGTCCAGCCTGCTATGGTTTCTTTATCCATGAATTTTAAACCGGGACGTTTCTGCAGTTCTTCAAGGGGGATTTGCAGATAAACAACATTATAATAATCAAGTGAAGGACAGTTGAATGTATTATGCACCTGCATTTTTTTTACGAGTGGAAGAAGAGCATTACTGTCTATCATATAAGCTTCTTCCAATCCCTGAAGATGTTCGATACAATAATAATCAGATTCGATGAGTCTATTGATCGGAATCTCTTCAGGTTGATGACCGACAACAGGTATCTTCGCCTCTGCCGCAGCTTTCATCAGTGCTTCATAATATAAAGAATCAGGAACGGCAAGAACTTTTACGCAGTCAAAGCCTGCAGTTTTATATCCTTGGATCGTATCGGCTAGATCGCCGATCTTTACATTCTTATTCGGGAAATAGGGGCTTGCAATTTGAAGATCGGGACCAAGCAATTCTCCGCTTGCATTTTTTTTCTTTAATTCAATATGCGAAAATTTCCCACGCATGGAGCGGATCGTCGTCACTCCGGCAGCAAGATTGAGCAGCATGAATTTTTCAATGTGCTCTGAGGGAAGATGCACATGCATATCCGTCAAGCCAGGCATCAGATATTTTCCGGTGCCTTCTATAATATGCTTGCAATTTTTCGGAGTCGAAGAACTTGCATCAGCAATTCGCACAATCCGATCGCCGTGAATGAAAACATCTTTGTTTGGCTGGAGGGGCGAAGCCTTCTCAGCAGCGATCACATTCACATCATGAATGCAATAATCATACTGCTGCGCGAACAACTTTTGGGAAACCAGAAGAGAAACAATAACGAGGAATGCGAATTTGTATTTATTCATTTAGGGAAAACGATTGAGAGAGGGCAAAGTTACAAGAGAAAGGAAAAAGATTTGGAGTTGCGAAGGATTAAAGTGATCTTATTTTACCCTAAAAAGCTTGCGGAATTTGCAACAAAACTGTGTCCGGATATGTCTTAGGTATTATGAGAAGATGCATATTTTTTTTATTTATTCTTTTTGCCCAACTATTTTGGGTCTCATCTGGCATATCTCAAACCGATTCAGCGACTCAGTATGCTGTTGTTGGTGATACCATGCTATTGACTTACGGGAGAATTAACCCTGATTTTTACTGTGGGGCAATCCAATATGTGGGTTTTGGACCGATTGATTCGATCAACTTTCTTGCTAAATGGCAGTTTGTAAGTGGAGGCGTAAATTATTGGATATATTTTATACCACATGAAGAAAAAAAATATGATAGAAAAATTCACGTGTGTTGGGTCTATGCTACAAAGCAAGGATGTAATTATCCAGCACCCGGCGAAGACATCACCTTTAATTGTGCTGGCATTGCTGATACTATATTCCATTTGACTAAGAGTGTTATTGACGACAATCTAAAGATTGACACAGATAAAGTAATCCGTTATGATTTAATTAAGCTTCCTTTTCGTAATAATGGGGGAGAGCAAGTAACCATTGATAGCATGCAATATGGGGGATCAGATGGTGCATATTATTCGGTCAGTCTCGATTTAATATCATATCCAAAAGGTATTGTGAGCATTCCAGCTTCTGGAACTTCTGATAGTATTAAAGTCAACTTCACAACGATGACACCCCCAGATTTGAATTTTTCTACGATTCCGATCCTAATGTTTGGTCTGATGGGTACAAAACCTTTCGTTGATACAGTATTTCTTAGAACGAGATCAGAACTTTTGGCAGTTTCATTAAGTCCATTAGTGAGTCAAATTCATTTCAAGTTGCCTATGGGCGGTCATCTTGATACAACAATCGTAATCACTCATTCGAAGTTTTTACGTTTTCTCGACGCAATTGGAGCTACTAATGGATTTGAAACTCTATCAATAAAAGACGAACCTCCTAAGACAAGCATGTTACTTCGTTGTAGTACTTCTGACACAACGCTTCAAAACATGAATGTTGGTTTAGATTTTTCATATGAAGAGGATTTTAATTCATATGCACTAGGATATAAGCATGCGACGGTGTATGTTTCTTATGAATTCATTAAATCTGATGTCAAATCACTGGAAAATAAGAGTGATGAATTCATTTTGTTTCCCAACCCTAGTTCTGGTAATGTCACTCTTGCTTTACGCAGTCCGACTAATAATGAAATTCAATGGTTAAAAATTGTTGATGAGACTGGGACTATAGTTTTTTCGAAAGAACACGTAAAAAAAACTGTTGAACCTTTGCCATTTACGATCAATACAAGTGGTTATTCTAAAGGGATATACCTACTTCTAATAGGCGTAAATGGTACTGTCGTCGAGAAGAAATTTATTATAGAATAGTTTTTTTTTCATAATGCAGGAAAATAGCCAAAATCACCCTAAAAAACGCATTTTCTGCCCTCCCGCACTGTAACTATCACCCTTCGGAGGTGTTTATACTATAGAATGCAAGCAGTAACTGCACTACCCCAGACTCATAGTGAGCATCAGGGGACGAAAGTTGCCGGGTATTCCGCGCGTCCAAGCCGAAGCGCGGAGATCGCTGCTCGTCCTTCGGCGAATACCAACGCAAAGAAAAAAGGCGTGCGAAGCGATCTCGAACTTTTGACGGCATTCCGAAGCGGCGATGAACGCGCTTTTGCGGAATTTTATACGCGCTATAAATCCGAGATCTATACGTTCTGCCTTCGTATGCTTGGCGGCGATAGCGCCGAAGCGGGAGATGCATTTCAGGAGACGTTCATCAAAGTATATGAGAAGATCGATTCGTTTCGTTACGGTGAAAATGTCCGCGGCTGGCTCTATATGATCGCGCGGAATGTCGCACTCAATGTCTATCGTTCGAAGCGCCCCGAAGAGACAATAGAATTTCATCAGAACCTGCAATCGAATGAGCGCAGACTTTCACCTGATTTTGCCGGAGAACAGAATTCACTTCGCGAAGCGCTTGAAGAAGCGATCGCAAAATTGCCAATAGAATTTCGTGAGCCATTTATTCTGCGGGAGTTCGATGGGTTAGCTTATCCGGAAATTGCAGAGATCACGGGAACATCAATGACAATCACGAAGGTGCGCATCCACCGCGCCAAACAACGACTGCGTAAAATGCTTGCTCCGATCATAACGGATGAAGTATATCACGGCGAAAAATTTGAATTACGGGAAACAGAATCCGAAGGAGAAGAAATATGAAAACCGAAGAGAAAATTTTAGACTATATGGATGGCACGCTGAACGAATCAGAAAGCGGCGAGCTTCTGCATTCGCTTTCGGTCAGTCCGGAAAAGCGTGTTGTGCTTGAACAGCATATCAAGCTTCGCGAGCTTACTTCGCTTGCACAAAAGCCGCTTGCAATTCCTCAGGCTCTTGAAGCAAGTATGGCAGAGCGTTTTCCGGCTATTGCAAGCTATAACCGCGAGCTATCAGGCGGAGCATTCCTCATCGAACAAACTGCACGTCCAAGTTATATCGGCAGAATGGTAGCAGCAGTTGCAGCATTTATCGGGCAGTATCCTGTTCGCACAGGTTTTGCAGTGGCAGCAGCTTCGGTGATCGCGTATTTTGCATTGCGGGGCGGTGATCAGAAGGCGGATGTGGCATTGGCAGATAAGTCTTATAGGATCTATACATCTGATGGGACGAATAAGACATCCGGAGATGATTTACAAAAAGGAAATAGTATTTCTTCGACTGAGAATTCTCAGACGACTGTACCAAAAGCATCTTCGTCATCAAAGACTTTTTCGGTGAAACAGCATCATAGTGGTACGCCTTCCAGTAGAACGGACTTTAGTCAGTCCATCAAGGCTTCCGAACGGACTAAAGTCCGTTCTACTGATGCAGCTAATAATGAGCACGCAACACCAAATAAGCACGATGTTGCGCCGCCGCAAGAAATTCAGAATAATAATAAAAAAGATGTAGCAGATGTCGGAAATAATATGACTACCGCTAATTCGACAAATACTACATCAGAGAAAAAGCAAAGTGATGATGTAAATGAAAAAACGAAAGAATATGCTGCAATCACACCCGTAACGGATATTCGTTCGCAGAATAACTTTTCGCTTTCCGAAAACAATGTTCACGGAAGCCGATACGAGCAGAATCCATTCAGAGATAAAGAAGAAGGATCAAATAGTTTGTTTGCAGTTCGGATATACGGAAGCTTAGGACAAACTTTTATCAATGTTCATCAAAATGATGCAACGATGGCAAACCGAATTGAAGGCGGTGCACTTTTAGGAGTCGATTACATTGCTAATCCATATATCTCCGTTGGCGTCGAAGGCGGTAATGCTGCGATCTCGCAGCTTGTCACGCAATCAGCTGTTCAATCGAATGTCGGAGGCACACCATCGATCTCGCGTGTGGTGGTAAATAATGTTGTTACAAGTGGTTCGCAATTTTATGCGCGCGGAGTTTTCCACTATACATTTAACCCCTATGACATGATCCATTTTGAAGGGACTGCCGGAGTCGGTCTGGCTTTTGCTTCGACCAGCGCACCGCTCGTTTCAGGTGCGTTCTTCGCAGGGTATGACCTGACTTCGAAGTTGGGGATATCAGCAGGGATTGCCTTTTCGGGAGCATGGAACAAAGCAAATGCGCAAAGTTCAACTGTGCCGGCTGTTACATCAGGGTCAGATCCTATCGGCTTTGTGACGGTCAATCATGCATCGGCAACGCTTTTCACACCGTCGTACGGGCTTCGGGTCGGATTGAAATTGAAATTGTGATAAAAATACAAAAGCATATATCGCTTCTTATTCTTGCTATTGCATTCGGAGTTATCGGATGTAATCCCGGAATCATTGATGTGCCTCCACCCGAGGTGACAAATGCTTCTTCGTATTTCTTTCCTAAAAATTCACTGTCAGTTATTTTTCAGGATTCGAGCAGTAATACATACGGGAAATTTGTCCCTTTTACTCTTTCCTTTTCTGCGATTGATCCTTCGAATTCATTTTTTCTCAAAGAAAATCCCGGAACAACATCTGCGGATAGTTTAAGTTGTTCTCTGGATTCAGGCGCAGTGAGTATTACCGGAATAACATCGCGTAGTATCATTTCTCTTCCGACCGGATTTTCTATTAAAGCAAAATATAAATTGGTATCGGAGCAGATTGCTGCACCAATAAGCCATGTTGTTACTACTGAAAAAGGCACGGTGATCGCTGCATGTGATGAAATTGGATTGTTCTATTCCTCAGATGGAAATAACTGGACTCCGCTTGCACTTCCATTCGGTTCAAAAAATAACCGGATCACTGCGCTAGCTGTGCATGGAAGCAACGTTTTTGCGGGTACACTGAGTGGTTTGGTTTATATGTCAAGAGATAACGGGTTAACATGGGGTTCGAGTCCAATTCAAATATTTAAGGATTCTATTTTAGCATTTGCATCTGCAACCACAGATATTTCTCCGCTATATATAAGCGTTGGAGGCTCGGTTTACAAAACTCCTTCTCCCGGGACTATTCCGGCAACTCCGATCGGAGCAAGTAATGGTGGAAAGCTTTTTACTTCGCTTGCACTTTATTCGGGAAATAATAGTGATTCAGTTCTCTATGGCGGCACACTTGGAAGTGGTCTATGGGTGAGGCATGATGGTGCCTGGAATCAGGTACCCGGCGTACCGTCTACAAGTTTTGTATTTTCTGTATCAGCTACTCCGACTACCGTGTACTGCGCTACGAACAAATTTATTTACTCATCCGGAAACGGAACACAATGGAGTGTTATCTCTACTCTTCCCTACGGAATTCTTTCATATGACGGAAACCGCCATGGAGTGATTGCAGCAAATCCATTTGATTCAGTTGTCCTATACAATGATTCAAATCCAGGGGTAGAATCGCTTCCATCACTTCCAGTAAAATCTCTTCATGATCTGAGTGCAGCAAATTTCCGTTCTTTCGCTGCAACCGATTCAGGAGTATATGAACTTTCGAGCATTAATACCAAGCATTGGCTGAGAATATTTTCACCGAGTGTGACACGCTCAGTCACAAAAGAATTTCCGGGAGATATCGTGCTGCTGCGTTCACGCACAGGAAATAACACGCTTGATTCAAGTTGGCAGGCTGATACGATCATAACTAAATCGCTGCCTCCGATTCCTATTACAGCACGTATCATCGGACATCTCGATCAGGTGAAAATGAGTGACAGCACAACATACTCCGATGTTATCGAAATTCGTTATGCTTCTGAAGTTGCAGGGCAGCCGGCAGCTTCTGTTCCATATTGGGATATCCTCTATGCAAAAAATGTCGGACCGATCATTATTTTCCAAATTTCTAATTCTGTAAAAACGAGAAAAATCTATCGCAGCCGGTACTGAACCTCTTGTTTCTTTTTTTTCGTTTGGAGTGTATGATCACACTTCGCACGTTCTATTCCGCTCCCCAAAATAAACATTCTTTGGTCTTGCTTCATGCTTTTCCTCTTTCGAGTTTAATGTTCGAAAGCGCCGCGGCTATTATTGCCGAACATGCACCATCGTATAATATTATTCTTGTAGATCTTCCCGGTTTCGGCGACGCTCCGTTCCAAAAAGAGTGGACACTAGCGGAAGCAATGGTAGAACTTCATGGTAAACTTAACGAGATCGGCATTGCAGAGGCTGTGATAGGTGGGTTATCCATGGGCGGCTATGCAGCATTTGCATATTATAGATTATATTTTAATCAGGTAAAAGCGCTGATCTTATCAAATACAAAAGCTGATGCTGATTCTGATGAAGCAAAAAAGGGACGTGAAGATTATGCCAAGGATCTTGAAAATCGCGGAATAGAAGCAGCGTATGAAAAACTTCCAACGCTTGTTTCAAATTCCTCGATGAAGAACGATCCAAATCTTATTCCAAAATTAAAACACTGGGTTGCATCATTTACTCCTGCTGCAATTGCCGCAGGTTCACGTGCCCTTGCTCAGCGCGATGAATCAAGCGATCTACTCGAAAAAATTTCCTGCCCGACTCTTTTAATCACCGGCGAAGATGACGCTCTTATCAAAGATGAAGTGATGCAGGCAATGGCTGCGAAGATCAAAGGAGCAAAATATATTTCATTCACAAAATCCGGACATTTAACAGCCGTAGAATATCCTGATAAATGGGGAAGCGTCGTAAGTTCGTTTTTGAATGTGATATGATTTTTTTTTGTATCTTGACCTCAAAACTATAGGCACCTATTGGAAGAATTACTTCATAAATATTTCGGATATACGGAATTTCGCCCTTTGCAGCGCGAGATCATTCAGGGCGTTCTGGATAAAAAAGATTCGTTCGTCTTGATGCCTACAGGCGGGGGAAAGTCCCTTTGCTTCCAACTTCCTGCCCTGATGATGGCTGGGCTGACAATCGTTATCAGTCCGCTTATTGCGCTCATGAAAGATCAGGTTGACGGACTCATCGCTTCGGGTGTGCCTGCAACATTTATCAATAGCTCGCTTTTTCAAGGAGATGTCGAAGAACGAATGCGCGCCATAAAGCGCGGAAAAATAAAGCTTCTTTACGTTGCGCCCGAGCGCCTGGTCATGCCCTCGTTCTTAGCATTTCTTGCTGATATTCCGATCTCGCTTATTGCAATTGACGAAGCCCATTGTATATCCGAATGGGGACATGATTTCCGTGCAGAGTATCGTCAGCTTCGTATCCTTCGCAAAAATTTTCCCTGCGTGCCGATCATTGCCATGACGGCAACGGCAACGCAGCGTGTTCAGGATGATATTTTAGAGCAGCTTAAATTCGGCAAAGGCACACTTCGGTATAAAGCAAGTTTTGATCGTCCAAACTTAAATTATTCTGTTCTTCCGAAAGAAAAGCAGCTTCCGAGACTGCTGAATTTTCTTAAAGATCATAAAGATGAAGCCGGAATAATTTATTGCTTCAGTAAAAAAGGGACTGATGCACTTGCCGAAAAACTTCGCGAGGCAGGGTATAAGGCACTCGCTTATCATGCTGGACTTGATCAGCAAATGCGAACAAAGAATCAGGAAAAATTCGTAAAGGATGAATGCGATATTATCTGCGCAACGATCGCATTCGGCATGGGCATTGATAAATCGAATGTGCGATTTGTCGTGCATTACGATCTGCCGAAATCCATGGCAGGGTATTATCAGGAAACGGGCCGCGCAGGCCGCGACGGGCTTGAATCGGACTGCCTGCTCTTTTTTAGTTATGGCGATAAACGAAAGATCGAA